>NZ_JBJMBF010000010.1:0-168657 GCF_046640325.1 Loktanella agnita
TATCTGCGCCAAGCATAGGGAATCACATCATACGTGATCTGGGAATCCTGAATCTGAAAGCCCGCGACACGCTCTAAAAGCGCTATCGCTGGTGATGAACGCGATCATCGACGCCCATCATTACGAGGAACCTGTCATCTTTGTCAGAGAGGATTGGGCCAGCCGCGCCGCCTATAATCCAAAAAGCGACAATCCCAATCGCTGGTGGAATAATGGCAAAGGGTTGCCGGATCGGATTGCGTGATCAGCGCGGCAATGGGTTGCTGCCGGACTTATAGGCGGACCAATCGGTGATTTCGGGGTAATACATATTCCGCCACGCCTTTACCCGTGGGTGCATCACACGCCGCCAGAGTCTGGGCGACAGCGCGGCCATGGTCATCAGCGGATAGCCATAGGGCAGTTGCGGGGCTTCATCCTCTGTATAGGTTTGCAGCAGTGGAAACCGGCGGGCTGGCTTGTAGTGATGGTCCGAATGGCGTTGCAGGTTGATCAGCAGCCAGTTCGATGCTTTTTGCGCTGCGTTCCAAGAATGGCGCGGCATGACGTGTTCGTATTTCCCATCGCCCAGATGTTTGCGTGTCAGCGCATAATGTTCGACGTAATTGACTAGTTCCAGCTGGAACACGGCCCAAAAGGCCTGCGTGGCAAACAAAAACACACCCCACCAGCCGCCGATCAGCGCCGCAATCAGGACAAACCCGCCCTCCAGCGCCCAGTACCGCCAGAACGGATTGGACAGGTGTGTCCAAGGCAGCCCCTTGCGTGCCAGCATCGTCTTTTCGGCATTGAACGCCGACACCAAGCATTGCACCAGAACGCGCGGAAAGAAGCGCCAAAAGCTTTCCCCATAGCGCGCTGTTACCGGGTCGCGGGGGGTGCCGACATAGCGATGGTGCACCAGCAAATGCTCTGACCGGAAATGACCGTAAAGTACGGAACACATGAGGATATCGGCCATCCAGCGTTCGATCCGTGGCTTTTGATGCATCAATTCATGCGCATAGGTAATCCCGATTGTGCCAGACAAAATGCCCAGCCCTGCGAACAGCCCCCATTGTTCGACCCCGGTCAAATGATCCGTCTGGCCGACATAGATCATCAATCCGAAAATCGTGACCAGTTGGACGGGCACCCATAAAAGCGTGATCAGACGGTACCAGTACAACTGATTTTCAGGTGTTTCGGGGTCTGGGTTTTTCGTGTTCAGCCCGGTGACGAAATCCAGCCCTGAAAACAAATACCAGGTCGAAGCTGGCAAGAGCAGAATATACCAGCACCCCTGCATCGCTATGAAGATCGCCAGCGGGACCAGCCCCAAGGACATCCAAAAGGGCAGCGCGGCCGCCAAACGGTCGATCCGGGGTGCATCGGGTGTCGCTCTCATAACCGTCCTTTCGAATTCTGAGCTTGCGCTGTCAGGTCATTCGAAAAGGTTAAGCCCAGCGTCGTCACGGCTCAACCATGGCGTAGCGTCGCAGCGGCCAGATCATAGACCTTGCGCATCGCTGTGGGCAGGGCGGCGGGGCTGAAATCATGTTGCGATAGGAACTGCCCCCGATCCGGCTTTGCGTCTGTGGGAACCGTTGCGGTCATAATCTTTAGTCGCAGGTGAAAATGGGTGAATGTGTGCCGTGCTTCGTCATTCAGCGCGGTCCACTCGGCAGTAAGGGGTGGGGCAGGGGGGGGATCATCCGACCATTCCGACCCCGGCCAACCCAGCATACCGCCCAAGAGCCCGCTGTCGGGCCGTGTTTCCAACAGCCACGCCCCATCACTGCGCCGGACAACATAGGCGATCCCGTACCGCGTCGGCGTTTTTTTCTTAGGTATCTTTTTAGGTAACTCCGCCACCGTTCCTGCCGCACGCGCCGCACAAGGGCCTCGCCACGGGCAAATGCCACAGGCGGGACTGCGCGGTGTGCAGATTGTCGCCCCAAGGTCCATGACCGCCTGCGCGTAATCGCCCGGTCGCGCCAAAGGGGTCAGGTCCCGCGCCCTATCGGTCAGCAGCGGTTTCGATCCGGGCAGCGGGACATGAATGTCATAAAGCCGCGCCATGACCCGTTCCACATTGCCATCCACCACGGTTTCAGGCTGGTCAAAAGCGATGGCTGCAATCGCGGCAGCGGTATAGGGCCCGACACCTGGCAGCGTCAGCAACGTCTCGTAATCGCCGGGAAAAACGCCGCCGTGATCGGAAACCACGGCACGGGCGCATTTCAGCAGGTTGCGCGCGCGGGCGTAGTAGCCCAGGCCGGCCCAGGCCGCCATCACCTGCGCGTCATCTGCCGCCGCCAACGCGCCGACTGTCGGCCAAAGCCCCATGAACTTGCGATGATAATCGCGCACGGCGGCGACGGTCGTCTGCTGCAACATGACCTCTGACATCCAGACGGCATAAGGATCAGGCAGCACGCCTGCCTTGCGATCAGCCGGACCCACCCGCCACGGCATGCTACGCGCATGAATGTCATACCAGGCCAAAAGCTCTGCACTGAGGTCACGCAATCTTTATTTACCCTTCATTTCTGATCCCCTGACTTGGCGCATCAGGTGGCATAGACTAGAGCATAGATATGAAACAGCCACGGCATCCCAATACAACCCGCGGATTTTCCCGGGCGGCCACTTTGGTCCAGTCGCGCATCCGCAAGGCCAGCGAAGAGCGGGGCTTTGCTGTGACCCGCCTGTTGACCCATTGGGCCGAGGTGGTGGGCGAAGCGACAGCGCAGATTGCGACGCCGGTCAACGTAAGCTATGGCAAAGGCGGCATGGGCGCGACGCTGAGCCTGCTGACCACCGGCGCACAGGCCCCGATGCTGGAAATGCAGAAAGAACAGATCCGCGACAAGGTGAATGCCTGCTATGGCTATCGCGCGATTGCACGGGTGCGGATCACCCAGACGGCGCCCACCGGATTTGCAGACGGGCGGGTTGCTTTTGCAGCGGCACCGAAAGCCGCCAAGATCATTGACCCCGCCGTGCAGTCAGAAGCGAAAAGCCTATCTGAAAACGTGCAGAACACAGACTTGCGTCAGGCGCTTGCGGCGCTGGGTGCAAATGTCCTATCCAAACGAAAACCCTGAGCAGAGGTAAATATGAAACGCAGAACTCTTTTGACCGCAGGTGGCGGTGCGCTGGTGGCCCTTGGCGCAGGCTGGATGATCTCGCGTCCCGATGCGCCCAATCCGCTATTGCCCGGTGCAGCAAATGCCCAGGCCGCCGAAGGCACATTGCCCCAGATTACCGATATGGTGCAGGGCAACCCTGACGCTGCGGTTGAAGTGATTGAATATGCGTCGTTCACCTGCCCGCATTGCGCGTCGTTTCATGCCAACGCGTATCAATCGCTGAAGGCCAATTACATCGACACAAACAAAATCCGCTTTGTGTATCGTGAGGTGTATTTTGATCGTCCCGGTCTTTGGGCATCTATGATTGCGCGCTGCGCGGAAACGCCTGAGTTCTTTTTCGGTTTCGCCGGTCTGCTTTATGAAAAGCAGCGTGAATGGCTGGCCAGTGGTGACCCGGCAGGGGTGATCGACGCGCTGCGCACCATGGGTAAAACCGCCGGGTTGAGCGATGCCGATCTGGACGCCTGCCTGAGCGATGCCGCGAAGGCCGAGGCGCTTTATACCTGGTATCAGGACAATGCTGCGCAGGACGGGGTCAACTCTACCCCAAGCTTCATGATCAACGGCGAGAAATATTCGAATATGGCATATGACGAATTCGCCAGCGTTCTGGATGAAAAGCTGAGCTGATGAAGCCCCTCTCTGGGCTGAAAGTTGTGGAACTGGCGCGGGTCCTTGCGGGCCCGTTTGCCGGTCAGACCCTTGCCGATCTGGGGGCCGAGGTGATCAAGGTCGAATCCCCGCAAGGGGATGAGACCCGCCAATGGGGTCCCCCTTTCGTGGCACACGACGGCGCAGAAAGTGCGGCCTATTTCCACTGCTGCAATCATGGCAAACGCTCGGTCGTCATTGATTTTCGCACGCCCGAAGGGCAGCGCCAGGTCCGCGATCTGGTCGCTGATGCGGATATCCTGATCGAGAATTTCAAAGTCGGCGGGCTTGCCAAATACGGGTTGGATTACACCAGTCTTTCGACGCTCAACCCGCGTTTGATTTATTGCTCTATCACGGGGTTCGGGCAGGATGGCCCTTATGCCGGTCGCGCGGGCTACGATTATATCATTCAGGGCATGTCAGGTCTGATGTCAGTCACCGGAGAGCCGGACAGCCAGCCGCAAAAAGTGGGCGTGGCTGTCGTGGATATCTTTACCGGCATCTATACAAGCACGGCCATTCTGGCGGCTGTCCAGCAGCGCCACACCACCGGTACCGGCCAGCATATTGATATGGCGCTGATGGATGTGGCCACGGCTGTCATGGCCAATCAGGCGATGAACTATCTCGCCACGGGTAATGCTCCGCAACGGATGGGCAACGCACATCCGAATATCGTTCCCTATCAGGTATTTGACTGCGCCGATGGGCATGTGATCATCGCCTGCGGCAATGACGGGCAGTTTCGCCAATTTTGCAGTCTGCTGAATGTGCCAGAGTTTGCCGATGATCCGGCCTATGCGACCAACCCCGCAAGGTTGAAGAACCGTGCGGATCTGGTGCGTTTGTTAATGGCCGAAACAGGTAAACATACAAAGGCAGAACTGTTGGCCGCATGTGACGCGCATGGTGTGCCAGCCGGTCCGATCAACGATCTGGCGGAAACCTTTGCCGATCCGCAGGTGGTGCATCGCGGTTTGCAGGTTGATCTGGATGGCGTGCCATCGGTGCGCCTGCCGATCCGGTTTTCGGATGCAGATGTGACGCCTGACCGCCCGTCGCCCCGGTTGGGCAAAGATCAGGACTTGCTGGGTTAAAGCTTGAGCCGATCCAGCACCGCATCAAGCGGGGCCCAGTCCAGTAACTGCAACCGGACCGGTAAGGTCAGCACCTTCATCCGAAAACTGTCAGGCAGCCGGACGGCATCTTTTTCTGTCGTGACAAGCTGGGCACGGCGGGTCTGTGCCTCGATCTCCAGCCGTTTCATCAGCGCCTGGGTCAACGGCTGGTGATCTGACAGCGATTCGGCCCGCACAATGTCGGCCCCCATGTCGCGCAGGGTCAGAAAGAACTTTTCCGGGTGCCCGATCCCTGCAAAAGCCAGCAGCCGCAGATCGCGCCACGGCATCCCGGTGGGCAGCGGGGCCAGATGGGCTGTCAGATGCGGGATTGTGAAGGTCCAGTTTTGCGCGAATGTATCCTGCGCGGCGGGCGGCCCGATGGACAGGACAAGATCGGCACGGGCCAGCCCAACCTGAACAGGCTCGCGCAGCGGTCCCGCCGGAATCACCCGACCGTTGCCAAAACCGCGCATGGCATCCACCACGATGATCGACAGATCCTTGGCCACACTTGGGTTCTGAAACCCGTCATCCAGCAAGATCACATCTGCGCCCGCCTCTGCGGCCTGTTGCACACCGGCGGCCCGGTCCCGTGCCACCCAAGTTGGGGCGAAGGCCGCAAGCAGAAGGGGTTCGTCACCGGTTTGCGCGGCCTTATGCGTGCGTTCATCCACCTGCACCGGACCCGTCAGCGTACCGCCATAGCCGCGCGATACCACATGCGGATTGCGCCCGCGCGCCTTGAGCCGCTCGATCAGCGCGATGGTGGTCGGCGTCTTGCCGGTGCCGCCTGCGTTCAGATTGCCGATGCAGATCACGGGCACCGATGCTTGATAAGGCGTGCCAGTTTTTAAACGCCGTGCGGTCGCAGCCGCGTAAAGCGCCCCAAGCGGCTGGAGTAGCCGCGCCAAAAATGCGGGCCGCGCAGGTTGGGTGAACCAGAAATCAGGGGCGCGCATCTAGTGGCCCAGCTCTTCCAGCCGGCTTTGCAGATAGGCGGCGATACGGTTGGTCACATCCGCCCCGCGCGAGGTCACATCCCAACCCGCATGGGCCAATTCGGCTGTCTTATCCGCTGAAAGCAGATATTCCACCGCCGGCCCGAGGTCATTGCCAGACCGCAGCAGACGCGAGGCCCCGGCAGCGTTCAACCGTGCTGCATGGCGTTGATAGGGCGCAACCTGTGGCCCATAAAGAACGGCTGACCCCAGCGATGTTGCCTCAAACGGATCCCGGCAACCGCCGCCATGCAGCGTGCCGCCCAGATAAGTGATGGGGGCCACCCGGTACCAAAGCCCCAGTTCTTCTTCCGTGTCGATGATATAAACCTGCGTGGGTTCGTTAGGCTGCTCTTCGCGTGAGCGGCGCTTGACGTGGAACCCTTCTGCCCGCATGCGACGGGCGAATTCGATTGCCTCATCGGGGTTGGCAGGCACAATGACAAGAAGTAGCCGATGGGTCCGGTGGCTGGCCTTGCGATGGGCGCGGGCAATATCCTTGCTGTCATTCAACTGTGCCGCCGCCGCCAGCCAGACCGGCCGCGTGCCGATGGCATCGGTGAATTCCTGTCGTTCCGTATCGTCGCAGGGCAGCGCGGGTTCACAATCTTCCATCGCGCCCATCACCAGCACGACATCCTGCGGTGCGCCGGCGCGGACCAGCCTGTCTGCCGCGTTGCCATCCAGCGCCAGGACGGCTTCGAATTGTGACAAGAGCGAGCGCATCGCGCCGGGGACCCAACCGCCTGCGATCGCCTCCAGCCCCTCGCCATTCGCGTCGACAAGAATGCAGTGCATATTGGCGGCGTGCAGCTCTTGCAGCAGGATCGTGTCCAGATCGCCGCGCACCCAGATCGTCATCGCTGGTTTCCAGTGGTCGATGAACGAACGAATGCCGTCCTTGCCTACCGGTTCAGGCAGCGCCTTGGCATTGGGGACCTTGTGCCGATCACGTAGCGTGGCGATGATATGGATCGGATCGCCATCTTCCGAGACCTTCCGACCCAATGTTCTGATTGCCGTCAATTGGTCAGGATGGCTGCAACGCGCCCAAATCACAACACCCGGAGGTCTGTCCGGCTGTGCCATTGATCCGACCGGGCGCTCGTTTGCGCCAAGCCCGGCCAGATAGGCGGCAATGGTCAGGGAACGTGCCATCTTCGTGGGTCCGCAGGGCGCTTAGTTGCCCAGTTCCTCGGTTGGGGAGGCTTCGGTTTCTTCGTCCCGCAGCCGGTGAATATGCGCAATGAAATAACGCATATGGGCATTGTCCACCGTGCGCTGTGCCGCGCTTTTCCACGCGTCAAAGGCGCTTTCGTAGTTCGGGAACATGCCCACGATGTCGATGTCATCGACATTTTTGAACGCATTCTTGGTCGGATCGACAAGTTCGCCGCCAAAGACGAGATGCAGCCGCTGAGTCATACCAATACCTTTGTTGAGTGATTTCCTGTTCGCACCCTAGGGTTTTGCGCGCGGCGGCTCAAGACGATCCGCAAGTCCTGCATGCAATTCTGGTCCGGCGGCGATAACGCCGGGAAGCTGCGGATGTGCGTTGTTAAACAAAAGCGGCCGTTTGTTCGCATCAGTGACGATGGCACCGGCCTCTGCCGCGATCAGGGCACCTGCGGCAATGTCCCATTCCCAACTGTCCCGCAGGGTGATCATCCCGTCGAACCGCCCCTGCGCCACCAGACATAAACGATACGCGAGCGATGATCGAAAAGCGCGTTTGATCGGGGGTGCGCCGCCCCGCCAATGATCGTCTGCAAAATTGGGCCTTGTTCCCAAAACCGTTGCGCCTTGCAATGCCGAAGCGGTGACGCGCGCGGGCTGATCATTCACATGCGCGCCACCCCCGATTTCTGCGCTGAACATCAGATCGCGGATCGGCAGATACACTGCCGCCGCAATGACCCGCCCATTTTCCACAATCGCCAGTGAATGCGCCCAGTCCCGGTTCCCTTCGATAAAGGCGCGGGTGCCATCGATCGGGTCAATCACGAATTGTCGGTTTGTACTCAGGCGCGCCGCCCCGTCTTCGGTTTCCTCGGACAGCCAGCCATAATCAGGCCGCGCGGCCTGCAGGCTGCTTTCCAGCATCGCGTTGACCGCCAGATCAGCCTCTGTCACCGGTCCGCCGCCGTCCGGTTTATTCGTGACGCCGGGGGCGTTCTTGAAATAGCGGGTCGCGATGTCGCCCGCGTCCCGTGCGGCGCGGACCAGCAGGTCGAGATCAGTTTCCGGCAAGTGTCAGCCCCTCGACGAGCAGCGACGGAACCACGCGGGACAGGTGCAAACGCGCATCATTGGCCGGGATGATCGACATGAGCATGTCGCGCAAATTACCCGCCACAGTGCATTCATTAACCGGATAGGTGATTTCGCCGTTTTCCACCCAGAACCCTGCCGCACCGCGAGAATAGTCGCCTGTGTTCGGGTTGATCGTGGATCCGATCATCGACGTCACCAATAGCCCGGTGCCCATCTGTTTGATCAGATCGTCACGGCTTTGGCCACCTTGTGTCAGCGCGACATTGGTCAAGGCAGGCGATGGGGGGGCGCTGGTGCCGCGGGCTGCATTCGCAGTGCTATCCATGCCCAGCTTGCGTCCGGTCGCAAGGTCGAGTGTCCAGCCGATGAGCATCCCGTCATCAACGATGGCCCGTTTGGCCGTTGCCAATCCTTCGGCATCAAAACGCCTTGCGCTGGGGGTGCGCGGCCTATGCGGATCCTCGACCAAGGACAGCCCCTTTGGCAGAACCTGTTGGCCGATAGCATCGCGCAACCAACTCGAACCGCGTGCGATCATCGTGCCGTTCACCGCCTGTAGCAGGCTACCGATCAGGGAACTGGCAACGCGTTCATCGAACAGAACCGGATAGGCACCAGTCTTTGGCTTGCGCGCGCCCATCCGCTCCACAGCGCGGGCGGCAGCGACCATGCCAATTTCTTCGGCATCACGCAGGTCGGATTGGTAGACGCGGCTATCATAGTCATAATCCCGCTCCATGCCCGTGCCGGTTCCGCTGATTGCAACACAGGAAAGACCCCGTTCGGTTCGGGCGTAACCCGCCGAAAACCCGTTGCTTGCAGCCATATGAATGCGGCGACGACTGTAACTGGACGCGGCGGACTGGACCTGTGTGACATCTGCGTTGCGCAAGGCAGCAGCCTCAGCCCGGATCGCCTCTTCTTGCAACATCGCCGGGTCGGGTTCATTCGCCGGGTCGTAGATATCAAGCGCAGCGCAGTCTGTATCCCGGGTCAGCTGCGATGGATCGGCGAGACCGGCATGGGGGTCTTCAGGGGCTTCGCGCGCCATCGCCACAGCCCGTTCGGCCATCTGCACAAAGGTTTCAGGTTTGGTGTCAGATGAAGACACACAAGCCTGCCGTTGACGAACAAACACACGCAGGCCCACATCCACGCCTTCAGACCGATCCGCCTGCTCCAGCGCGCCATCACGAACACTAATGGAAATCGACGTGCCATCCACAGCAATCGCATCAGCAGCATCCGCCCCGGTGCGACGGGCGACATCCAAAAGCTGCTGGGCAAAGTCAGAAAGGGTATCAGTCATGGGCCATCCTTTGTTGCCCATGACCTAGTGTGCACTGCCGTAGGCCGCAAGCCTGTCTGAGCCGGCCATCATTCACTTGCGTATGGCATTTTTGAGTTACTCAAATGAAAAGCGCTACTGTGGATGCCAGGTTCTGCGACTGAAACACGTTGTTTTTCCGCAAAATCAGCTTAAAGCAAACCTTCACTGCACAATCCCCCAATGGTTGCTTTGACCCTCTACCTCATCCGGCGGCAGCCTCTGCGCGCTTCATTTTCTGGTGGTCGTCTTCGATCGTGCCGACTTTCCAATAGCCGGAAATATAACAATCCTCTTTGGGCATGGCGCGGGTGATCAGTAACTCATGACGTAGGGCTTTGATCAGACTGCTTTCGCCCGCGATGCACGTCTGTGTGCAACTGTCTGTCGACGCCATCGATGTCACCAGATCCATGATGTGATCTTGCGCGATCTGTGGATCCGGCGTTGTGATCCAGTGGCAGACCATTCCTTCTGGAATACGGAAATTCTGTTTGTCGTCCGCATGATTGATCTGAAAAATGGCCGTTCCGATGGCATCGTCCGGCATGGCCTCCAATGTTGCAGCGGCAACGGGAATGGCCGACATATCCGCTATGACAAGATAGTCGTCAGCGTAAAATGATTTTACCTTGACGGGTCCCGGTCCTGCGAAACCGCAGAATGCTCCGGGTGCAGCGCGACGCGCCCAGGCAGAGGCAGGCCCCGCATCACCATGGTCGACAAAATCAATGTCCATCTCGCAAGCATTCTGCCGCATCTGGCGGATGGTATATGTTCGGACTGCAGGGCGTGGCCCTTCTGCGAGCTGTGCTGCAAATGCTTGTCGGTTTTGATCCATGCCCGGCAAGAACAATTTGCAATTGGCCCCATGGCAATCTGGGTTCATCGCCGCAATTTCCGGTGCCGTGAGTGTCACCCGGATCATGTTCGGCGTCAGATGCCAAGCTGCCACAACGGTCAGCATAAGGGGCGTCTTCTTGGGCTGTTTTGTCATTGTCAGGCTTTCGATGTTGTGGGGCGTCTGATCTGGATGCAGCCTATTCTACTGCCCGGTGATTTCGACGCTGAAACGTGTTTGCGCCCCAGTCGGAGGCGTTGGGAAAGGGGCCGCGCGCTGCACGACTTGCACGGCCATTTGATCAAGTTGCGCGTTGCCAGAGCTTTGCGCCACAGAAACCGCCGAAAGGCTACCACCGGTTGTGATGCTGAACGAAACCATGACGGCCCCGCGCGCATTGGTATTGGGTTTGCGGACCCGTGAAATACGGCGCATGACTTGGCCGGGATAGTTTGTCGCGGCTTGCGAATTAGCCGCCGTTTGCGCAGGCTTTGCGTTTTGTGCATTGGAACCGCTGGTTGTTGCGGTGGCTTGCGGTGCTGTATTGGATGCGGCCCCTGCACTGGCGTTCTGTGTCGCATTGCCCCGCGGCGCAGGGGCTGCCTCAGCAATTGCGGGCTTTGGTGCAAGCCCCTCAGGCCGGCGCGCTGGACGCTGTGAGGTGAGAACCCTGCCGGGATCAAGCACTGTTGCTGTGATCATTTCAGTCGGTGCAGGCGCTGGGGCGATTGATTCCGTGGGTGATACCGTTGATGCGGCCGCAACCACAGCGGTCGGGCCTGATTGCACTGCCGGTATGGTTGATATTGCCGGTGTCTGCGCCCTTTCGGTCGGTTGCGCCACTGGCGGTGCTTCTGACGCGATTGGTTGCACGGTCGCTGTCGTTTCAGTCGTTATCACGCCCTTGATCACGCCGGTCGCGAGATCCGCAAAGGCGTTCCCCTGTTTGACCTCAACCGCCGCACCGCTTGCAGCGATTGCGACTGGTTCCGATTGGAAAATGACCGCCCCCCCAGCGATGTGCAAACCCAGAGCACATGCCGCACAAGCAATGAACACAGGCCGGGATGATGCTATCATTGCGCGGCCCTTTCTGTTGCAATCACAACGCTTTCAACATCGGCGGCACGCAATGCGGCAGCAATCTCAAGCAAAGTTTTCGCTGGGAGATTTTCGTCCGGGATCACCCGAACGGTTGCGCGTTGATCCACGTTGCGCCCGGCAAGATAGGCCGTCACATCACTAACGGCTTGCCCATTTGCCGAAAGAGCGCCGTCAGGAAACACAACAAGCCCGTCTGGTGGGGCAGACAGGTCAAGATCAGCGGTATTCACCAGCGCCAGATCCGGATCCAGTTGGGGCGCCACGGTTCCTGCAATCAAGAAGAAGATCAGCATCAAGAACACGACGTTGATCAAGGCTATCGTCGGCTCTTTTTGTGTTTTGACGCGGTGGGTTTTCATGACGGCACCAAGACGTTCACAGAGACATCCGGCAGGCCACGCAGGGCGACAAGCACATCCGTGAGCCGTTGCGATGATACATCCAGGGTCAACGCGATGAGCAATTGAACTTCGGTTTGCAGGGCGGGTGCGCTGCGTAAGCTCTCAAGCGTCACGTCGTCGCCATTCAAGGTAACAGCGTCCTGCGTGACCCGTAGGAATAATGGGGGCTGGGTTGTCGGTTCTGCGTTACCCGCGGTGCCGATTGGCAAAGGGACTTCTGCGAATTTCGAGAATGTCGAAGACAGCATGAAAAACAGCAAGAGCAAGAAGATGACATCAATGAGTGAGGTCATCGATAGTCGCCGTCTCTTGCGTTTAACGCGCATGACGCACCGCAGGTGACAACAATGTGCGGATCGCCTTTTCTGCGATTACGCGGTCTGCGTCGATACGTTGTTCCAGCCACGACAGGATCACCGACGTCGGCATCGCAACGGCCAAGCCAACAGCCGTTGTCAGCAAAGCCACCCAAATGCCACCTGCGAGGATGGATGGGTCGACCTGATCGCCAGCTTGTTGCAAGGCCTGAAACGCTGAGATCATGCCAAGTACGGTCCCGAATAACCCCAGCAACGGGGCAAGCTGGGCAATGTTGTCCAAAAACCGAAACCCGCGTTCCAAGAGCAGAAAACGAACCTCTATGTCCGCGTCTAGCCGTGCCGCCACGACGTTTGTGTCGGATTCAGAGACGTCGATGCCTGATATCAAGACGGGTGCAAGATAGCTTTTACTTGCGCGCAATTGTTCATGGATGCCTTTATCTATGCCCCTGTCCCATTCTGACAGGGCCAGCATGACATCGCGATGCCGTCCCACCCCCGCCGCGCGAAACTGCCAAACTTTATACAGGATCACGGCCACAGAAATCACCGAGGCCACGAGCAACGTGGCCACAACGGGCCCACCGGTTTCGATGATGTTGTGTAGTGGCGCGATCAGTCTATCCCACATCAACCCAGCACCTCAATCTGTGTGCGTGTTCGCAGGTCCAACGTATTGATGCAAAGACCCGCGTCTGGGGCTTCGCACGTGACCGCGCCGTTGATAAGCAAGCGGCCCAATCCATCACATCCCAAACCCGGCACATCAAATTGCCGGATCCGGGGGCGGTTGCTGGGCAATGCCCCAAAGTCGAAAAGGGTCAATTGATTGACCGACCCGTCCACGTTGAAAAGCACCGTTTCAAAGACGACTGCTTCAATGTCCTGGGGGTGTTCGTTCGTGACCATGAAAGAGAGACGGCAGGCCGTGTCCATTGTCTCGGCTGTGTTAAGCTCAACGATCAGTTTGGGATCAACTGTGTCCTCTTGCGCCGCGACAGATGTCGCGACGCAAGCAAGCAGAACTGAGGTCTGAAGTTTTTTGATGCCAAACATCAGAAGGTCCGCGACACTGTCAGTTTGACATTCCGACCGGGTGCCGGGCGGGTCGCCAGAGAGGATGTATAATCCAGATCTGCAAGGTTTTCGATGCCGAGACGAATTTCGGTATCCGTTAAAATGCCAGACTGCGGAATGTAGGTTGCCCGGACGTTGTGAACGGCGAATGCATCTGTTGTTTCATCGTTTCGCTTGATTTCCGCGTCAGCAATGATTTCCCAACTCAGGTCGAGTTCGCGGCCAAATTTGCGCCCCAATGTCAGGCCGATACTATTAGCTGGGACGTTACGCCAATCTGCCGTGGTGCCATCTTTACGGAATTCGGTCCCTTCGACGAAGTTGGCGTTGGCATCCATGTAATATCCGCTTTCCAACGTATAAGACCCTTCGATTTCGACACCTTCGGTTTCAACGCGATCCGGAATAACACCTCTTTGGCCCTCTACAGTGTAAGACGTGATGTCATCGGTCGTCGTTTGGTAAATGTTGGTTTTGAAAGACAGTTCATCACCGGATGCGAACACGTCAATCTGGTTGTAGGAGCCACCGATTTCGTAGGTTGTGGATTTTTCGCTCTGCTCCATTAATTCTGTCGAGTCGAGATCATCGATAATCGGGAGGCTTTCGGTGTAAGCCGCACTTCCGAAAACTGCAAAGCCGTCGCCGAATGCATATCGCACCGACAGCCCGCCCATCAAAGCATCGTTTTCAAATGACCGATCATTTGAAGCTGTTGATCCTTCGATACTGGATGTTTCGTAGCGTAGGGCTGGGGTAATCGACAAGGAATCACCGATCTCCATTTCATCAACGACGAAAACGGCGATACGGTTATCGGTGCCACCCGGAGCTGAATTCGCATCCAGACGTTCTTTTCGGATCAGTTCCACCCCGGCCAGCAGGCTGTGGTTGACGCTGCCTGTGTCGAAAAGGCTGGTATTGGATACGTTCAGTTTTGTAGTTTCATATTTGTGATCTGCATTCACCGTGAGAAAGCCCCCGTCCGGGAACGGAGACGGGCATAATGCAGGATCAGCTTCACATGTGGAGCTACCATCAACGTATTCTTGATCAATCTGGTCGCTTGCATAGGACAATGTGACGGTCAAATCGACCAGATCGTTACCAATCGGGGCGTAGGCATACTGTAGGCTGGCCGTATCCGATTGCGTTTCGCGATCAACGTTGCCAAAAGTACCGCCTGTCGTGTCAAACGTATCGTACGGCACATCGTTTTCGTCGGTCACTGTCGTGTTGTATGAAAACGTGAGTGATTGATCACTGTTCTGGCCAAAGCTGTAACGGCCTTTGATAAGGCCAGTTGGCAGATCAAAGGCGCTCGCGCCAATCGTGTCGCCGGCCCCATCGATTTGGTCGTCTTGTTCACGCGTCGTTAAGTTTGCCAGAAATTCAAGGTTCTCGGTTGGTTGCCACGCAAGAATGGTGGAACTGGCGATGCCATCGCCATTCGATGAGAATTGCAATGTTTGCCGGACATTAAAGCCCACTTCGCCATTTGTGAAATCGGATGCATCCACAGTTTCCAACTGAACGAGACCTCCGACAATGCCCGACCCATATGCAAAGCTGCCGACAGTGCCCCGGATCACTTCAACAGACCGAAATAGCGCAGGGTCAGTGAAAAGCTGCGTACCAATACGGTACAGTTCTTCTGAGCCGACAGACGCACCGTCAACGATAACTGCAACCTTTTGGTCGGTGCCGTATACGCTATTCGCACCGTAGCCACGAATGTTGATGCCTGACCCCTGCGGTGTGCTGCCGTTAACAAGGCTGACGCCCGGAACGGAATCGATCAGTTCCGCGATTGTGTCAGCTTGCCGGTCATTGATTTCGTCTTGATCAACAACAGTGATCGGTGTCGCTGTATCGGTTTGGACATCACGCTTGCTGTCACCTAATTGGACCGTGCCCAGGAATTCGGCTTCTTGCGCGGTCGCTGTCTGCGCCAATACGACATAGGCAATGATGCTGGCGGTATTGCGCAAACGCGCGCGTGCTCTCGACGTGGCCACTTTGATAATCCTCTCATAAGCTGGCAGATGCGAAAGCTTGCTAAGGGCTGGCGACGCGAAAATTGTTGATAGGTGCAGGTTTGATGTTGCACCATTGCGCCAGTTGCTATTAATCCCTATTAAAACTGTCAACTACTATCCTGTGCGCTCGGTTCGCAGGAAACAGCCAGGCCATTGCATTCCCGCCCAGCCATTTCTTTTTGATGTTAAGAAACGAAAGGCTGCCCTTATGTCACAAGGCATTCATCCCGACGAAATAAAGGCGCAATGTGCCGACAACCCAAAGACGCGCGAGCGCGACCTTGCGGCGAAACTGGGGATCAGTGAGGCCGCCTTGGTTGCAGCGCACGTTGGCGATACGGTCACACGAATCGATGCGCATCCAGATGGCATTATGGCCGCGGCGCAGGAATTGGGCGAAGTGATGGCGCTGACCCGCAACGAAAGCTGCGTAAACGAAAAGATCGGTGTCTACGACAATTACCATTCTGGGGCGCATGCCTCTATGGTGCTGACGCCTGACATTGATCTGCGTATTTTCCCGTCGCACTGGCAACATGCGTTTATGGTTGAAAAGCAGACGGACGAAGCTGTGCGTCGGAGCATCCAGATCTTCGATGCCGCTGGCGACGCGGTGCATAAGATTTATCTGCGAAACGAAGATGGCTTTAAAGTCTGGGGCAAGATCGCTGATCGCCTGCGCAGTGATGATCAGGGCCAGACTGTTGCGGTATCGCCGCGCGTGCCCCCCGAAACGCCGAAAGCTGATATTGCTAAGGTGGATATCTTGCGCAAGGAATGGAAAGCCATGACTGACACCCATCAGTTCATGCGTTTGACATCAAAGTTAAAGATGAACCGGCTTGGCGCCTACCGTATCGCGGGTGAACCTTTCGTGCGCGCGCTTGCCGTCACCGCACTAGATGATGCGCTGCAAGCGATTGCTGGCACGGACATCGCACCAATGATCTTCACCGGAAACAAGGGATGTATTCAAATCCATTCCGGTCCGATCAAGACGTTGAAGCCAATGGGACCATGGCAAAACATCATGGACCCCGGATTTAACCTGCACCTGCGGACAGATCATATTGCTGAAGTCTGGGCCGTGGAAAAACCCACGCAACGCGGTCCCGCAGTATCAATTGAGGCGTTCGATGCACATGGTGCATTGATCACCCAGATCTTTGCCGTTGGCAAAGAAGGCCAAGACAGCCGCCCGGCATGGGCGAAAGTGATTGCGTCCTTGCCAAGCTTGACTGAAATGGAGACCATGTAATGCGCATGTTCTCCCTCTTGGCAGCTGTCTTGCTGCCAACCGCCCTATGCGCAGACGGTGCGAAAAACGTTTTATCCATCGGGGGATCAGTCACGGAAATCATTTACGCATTGGGTGAAGGCGATCGCCTTATCGCCCGCGACTCGACCTCGGGTTTTCCCGTCGCAGCAGCAGCACTACCTGATGTTGGCTATATGCGGGCACTGTCGCCCGAAGGGGTGCTTGCTGTATCACCGGGCCTTATTATCTCAGAAGAGGGTGCCGGGCCGCCGGAAACAATTGCTGTGCTGGAAAGTGCCAATATTCCCTTTATCACAGTGCCTGATGAATACTCGCGGGCTGGTATCATTGCCAAAGTTCGCGCTGTCGGTGACGCGCTGGATGTGTCCGAAGTGGCGCAAACGCTGGTGCAAGATCTGGATGCCAAACTGCAGGTTGCAGAAAAAACCGCGCAAAATCAAGCAGGTGACACCCCCAAACGCGTGCTCTTTATCCTGAGCACACAAGGGGGGCGGATCATGGCATCGGGTCAGAACACGGCTGCACATGGGATCATCACTATGGCAGGGGCCATGAACGTGATCACCGAATTTGAAGGCTACAAGCCGTTGAGCGACGAGGCGATCAGCGCCGCTGCGCCCGATGTCATCTTGATGATGGACCGTACTGACGATCATGGTGCTGCCAATGAAGTACTGTTCGCGATGCCAGCACTGGCCGGGACACCTGCGGCACAAAACGATGCGGTGGTACGGATGGACGGAGCGTATCTGCTTGGGTTTGGTCCACGCACGGCCGATGCTATTCTTGACCTGAACGCCGCCCTCTACGGGGGCTGATCAGATGGTAGCCCTTGCAGAGATACCCGATGCGCCCAGTCAGGATCGAAAGGTTTTGGCGCGCCGGTTTACAGTCTGGCTTGCGGTTTTGCTGGCGTGCATGTGCATCACGAGCCTCGCAACCGGGCCGACGGGGACCTCGCTTTGGGGCGCAATGCTGAAACTTGTGACCGGCGTGCCATTGACAACGATGGAACAGGTTGTGCTGTTTGATATTCGCCTGCCACGATTGGTGTTGGGCATTGCTGTCGGCGCGTCTTTGGCGGTATCCGGAGCGGTAATGCAGGGGTTGTTTCGCAATCCGCTTGCCGATCCAGGGCTTGTTGGCGTTGGCGCAGGCGCAGGGCTTGGGGCGATCATTGCAATTGTTTTGGGCGGGGTTCTTCCTCTGGCACTGCGCGATGCGATGGGAAGCTACCTTATCTCGCTGGCCGCGTTCTTAGGTGGTTGGGTGTCGACGATCCTGCTTTACAAGGTGTCAACACGCGGCGGACATACCTCTGTCGCGACGATGCTATTGGCGGGCATCGCGCTGGGGGCTTTGGCCGGGGCCGTGTCAGGCATTTTGGTCTATATGGCGAATGACCAACAATTGCGCGACCTGACCTTCTGGGGGCTGGGGTCGCTGGCGGGATCAACGTGGACCAAAGTGTTAGCGGCCGTGCCTATCATAGGCATCGCCGTCATCGCATCCTTCTGGCTCGGTCGCGGCCTGAATGGGCTTGCCTTGGGTGAGGCAACAGCAGCGCACCTTGGCATTGACGTCCAAGCCATGAAAAGCCGGGCTATTTTGTGCGTTGCAGCGGCAACCGGCGCCGCGGTCGCCGTATCAGGGGGGATCGGGTTTATCGGCATCGTTGTGCCGCATCTCTTACGCCTCGCGACAGGCCCAGACCATGAGACGTTACTACCCAATGCCGCACTGCTTGGGGCATCGTTACTGCTTGGGGCGGACATAATAAGCCGATTGATCATTGCACCGTCGGAGCTTCCGATTGGGATTGTGACGGCTGTGCTCGGCGCACCCGTCTTCCTTTGGATTTTGCTGCGCCGTCGCGGCCTGACAGGTGTTTAGATGATCAAAGCACATGACATCGCGGTCACCCTGAATGGTAAAGACATCCTGCAAGGGATCGATTTCACAGCCCTCGCGGGGCAAGTCACGGCAATCGTCGGTCCTAACGGGTCCGGAAAATCGACATTGATCAAAGCGCTGACACAAGAGCTCAGCTATTCAGGCGAAATCACGATAAATGGACAGCGCATTGAAGACTATCGACCGTGGGAACTTGCCGCCATCCGAGGGGTGCTGCCGCAAGTCGCGACGCTGGCGTTTCCCTTTACAGTAAACGAAATTTTGAGGCTTGGTTTATTTGCAGGCGAGCATGGCGAAAACAATGATCTGATTGCGAAAGCGCTTTCGACTGTCGGGCTTTCTGGCTACGGCAACCGCGCCTTTCTTGATTTGTCCGGCGGTGAACAACAACGTGCGCATCTCGCGCGCGTACTATGTCAGGTTTGGGACCCGCAAAGCGACGGGCAACCACGTTGGTTGCTTCTTGATGAACCCGTCGCAAGTCTGGATATTGGGCACCAACTCATCGTGATGCGATGCTTGCGTGACTATGCCAACCGGGGTGGTGGCGTGATCGCTGTGATGCACGACTTAAACCTGACTTCGATGATCGCAGATCAAGTTGCCATGATCGCCAAGGGTAGGATCATCAAGGCTGGTGCACCACATGACATCTTGATCGACAATATCTTGTCACAAGCATACGGGTGTCACTTGAAAACGAACCACGTGCCAGAATCTTGCAGGGGTTTTCTCTTACCGCAATCTGCGATGGAGTTTGGCGTCGCGTGCGAGTGATGCGCAAAGCGCAAAAAGCCTAAAAATAAATACTTACAGCGCGGTTGAGTATCTATTATTCGGAATAATTGGTGCCCAGAAGAGGACTCGAACCTCCACGTCCATACAGACACCAGCACCTGAAGCTGGCGCGTCTACCAATTCCGCCATCTGGGCACAGATCTGGTGAGGGCGGGATGTAAGCCTGCTTGCCGAGGCTGTCAACGCGATTCTGGGGGAAATGTGCAAGTGTCTTGAAATCCGTGGGATTGCGCCTTGTCTGGCGGGTGTGGGGCGGGTAGACCTGAGCTGCAAATTCAAGAGGCCACGCTATGTCCAAACTCGTCACGATCTTCGGCGGCTCCGGTTTTGTCGGCCGTTATATTGCGCGTCGTATGGCCAAGGAAGGCTGGCGTGTCCGGGTGGCGACCCGTAATCCGAATGAGGCGATGTTTGTACGGCCATATGGTGTGGTCGGTCAGGTGGAACCGGTTTTTTGCAATATCCGTGACGATAATAGCGTTGCTTCTGTGACCGAAGGCGCTGATGCAGTGGTGAACTGCGTGGGTGTGCTGGACGAGGTGGGTAAGAACACTTTTGATGCTGTGCAGACCGAAGGGGCTGCCCGGGTTGCACGGATCGCGGCTGAAAAGGGTGTGACGCGAATGGTGCATGTCTCGGCCATTGGTGCTGATGCGGAATCGCAAAGTGCCTATGCCAAGACAAAGGCCGCTGGTGAGGCTGGTGTGTTGGATCATATGCCCGGTGCCGTTATTTTGCGTCCGTCGATCATTTTCGGGCCGGAGGATGAATTCTTTAACCGCTTTGCCGGGATGTCCCGTATGGGGCCGGTTCTGCCGGTTGTAGGGGCCGATACGCGGTTCCAGCCGGTTTATGTGGATGACGTGGCTGCGGCAGCGGTCAAGGGCGTTCTGGGTGAGGCGCCGGGTGGCGTTTATGAACTTGGCGGGCCGGATACGCATACGTTCCGTGAGCTGATACAAGAGATGTTGCAGATCGTGCGTCGTCGGCGTTTGGTGGTGAATATTCCGTTCTGGATGGCGAAAATCATGGCTTCGGTATTTGGCGCGATCCGCGTGATGTCGCTGGGGATCGTGAAGCCGATGATCACCAAAGATCAGGTGCTGAACCTGACTGTGGATAATGTGGTCGCCGAAGGTGCCGACGGGTTTGCGGCGTTGGGTCTGCGCCCCACCTCGATGGAGGCTGTGCTGCCGGATTATCTGTGGCGTTTTCGCCCGTCGGGTCAGTATGACGCGATCAAGGAATCGGCGAAAAACCTCAAGAATACCTAAGTGTAGGCGATCCAGAGCAGGATCACGCCCAGTATCAGCCGGTAGACCACATAGGGTGTGTAGCTGACCTCGCGCAGGAGCCGCATCATCAGTGTCAGCGCCAGTAGGGCAGCGGCGAAGGACATTGCCATGACGATGGCGATATCACGCAATGCACCGGCGTCTGCAGCGCCAACCACATCAAGGCTGAGTAGCGCGGCAGAGGCGATGATCGTTGGGATGGACATCAGCATGGAGAGTTTCGCCGCGTCGGTCCGATTGTAGCCCAAGGACCTTGCGGCGGTGATCGTGATGCCGGAGCGTGATGTGCCGGGGATCAGCGCGATGGCTTGCCAGAGCCCCATTTGAAAGGCGTCTTTCAGTGTCCAGTTTTCGGCGGTTTTTTCCAGTGGCCCTGATTGATCAGCCCAGTACAGAACAATCCCGAAAATGATCATCGCCCAGCCGATGATTGCGATGCCGCGCATGGCTTCGCTGAGCCCGGTGACTTTCAAAAATAGCCCGAACAGGACGACAGGGATTGTTGCGATCAAAAGGCAGACTGCGAGAGATGCGCCTTGTGTGTCGATCTTACCGCGGAGCAGGCGGAGTGTTCCGAAAAGCGCCAATCGTACATCGGCCCAGAAATAAAGGATCACGGCGCAAAGTGTGCCCAGATGTGCGGCGACGTCGATGATCTGGCCTTGGTCGGCGAGCCCGCTGAGCGATGGCAGCAGGATGAGGTGACCGGAGGAGGAGACGGGTAGGAATTCTGTAATTCCTTGAATCAAGGCGATCAGAAGCAGGTTGAAGGTGGTCATCGCGTTCGCCCTTTTGATTCGACTCGATTAACCTAAAGCGTTAGAAAATAGGTGAAAGAGCGAAAATAGGTCAATTATCGGACCTAATTTATACGTAAAATTCAGATTTGACCCTGTTGGCGATGTGACTTTCTTGCATATAGGTCAGCACTGCTGCCTTTTCATTTGTGTGGAGGCGGTCTAAAAGGCAAATTCCTTACTCATTCGGGAGAATGCCTCATGTCTGGCCAAAAGATGCTCAAGTTTACCACGGTTGGTCGCGACATGCCTGAGAAGCGTCCGCCCAATCTACGCAAGCAGGATTTTGACGAGATTTATGCAGAGTACGCCCGTGAGAAGGCGGCAGAGCAAGCCAGCCGCTGTAGCCAGTGTGGCGTGCCTTATTGCCAGACCCATTGTCCACTGCACAACAATATCCCCGATTGGCTGCGCCTGACGGCAGAAGGTCGTCTGGAAGAGGCCTATGAGATCAGTCAGGCCACGAACACTTTTCCTGAAATCTGCGGCCGCATTTGCCCGCAGGACCGCCTGTGTGAAGGCAATTGTGTGATCGAGCAGTCTGGCCATGGCACTGTCACCATCGGGTCGGTTGAAAAATACGTCACCGACACCGCGTTTGAACAGGGCTGGGTCAAGCCGATCCGCCCGCATATGGAGCGGAGCGAAAGCGTGGGCATCATCGGGGCTGGCCCCGGCGGTCTGGCGGCGGCCGACATGCTGCGCCGTCAGGGTGTACAGGTCACGGTCTATGATCGTTATGACCGCGGTGGCGGGCTGCTGACCTATGGCATCCCCGGCTTTAAGCTGGAAAAAGATGTGGTCATGAAACGTATGGCGCAGCTTGAGGATGGCGGCGTCCAATTTGTGATGAACTGCAATGTGGGCGAGGATCTGTCTTTTGATGCGATCCGGGGCAAGCATGATGCGGTGCTGATCGCCACAGGTGTCTATAAATCAAGGGATTTGCCCGGCGCGAATGCAGGCGGGATCGTCAAGGCGATTGATTATCTGACGGTCAGCAACCGCCAAAGCTTTGGCGATGATGTGCCGGAATTTGACAGCGGCGAATTGGACGCCGCAGGCAAGCGTGTCGTCGTGATCGGCGGTGGTGACACGGCGATGGACTGTGTCCGCACGGCGATCCGTCAGGGTGCTGAAAGTGTCAAATGTCTGTACCGCCGTGATCGTACCAATATGCCCGGTTCGCAGCGCGAAGTGCAGAACGCCGAAGAAGAAGGCGTGGAATTTGTTTGGCTGTCTGCGCCGGATGGATTTTCCAGCGATCCGGTTGCCGGTGTGAAGGTGCAAAAGATGCGTCTTGGCGCGCCGGATGTGACGGGCCGTCAGGCGCCGGAGCTGATCGAAGGGGCGGATTACATCGAAGATGCCGATCTTGTGATCAAGGCGCTGGGTTTTGAGCCTGAAGATTTGCCGACACTTTGGGGCGTTGAGGAGCTTGAAGTGACCCGCTGGGGCACGATCAGGGCCGATTTTGGCACTGGTGCCACCAGTTTGGAGGGTGTTTACGCAGCAGGCGACATCGTTCGCGGTGCGTCACTGGTTGTGTGGGCCATTCGTGACGGCCGGGATGCAGCGACCGCAATTCTGGACTATCTTGGGCAGGCGGTCGAGGTGGCCGCAGAGTGAACTCTGAGGTGATCGGAAAGGCGTCGGACTTTCATCGGACTGCTGATCGGACCACCCGTTTTAGATAGGTCACCTGTGCTGACCTGGAAGGTAAACAAATGCTTAAGACTACTGTCGCTGCGTCCTGCCTGTTCTTTGCTGCCCCGCTGGCGGCGCAGCAGACGTTTTCGCCCCCTGAAGGCTGCACAGGCACACTGACCGTGCAGCAAAAAGGCTGTGTCATGGTCAATGTCTGGAGCTGCGAGGCTGCCCCCGCAGGGGATCAGTGGATCGCACTGATCAGCCAAGGCGGCGTGTTCAGCGTGCAACGGGTTGATGATGAATTCCAGTGGGTCGAATCCTTTAAGGTCACAGGCAATGAGGCCTTGCAGACACCTGCCCCTGATCCTGCGTCGCTGACAGAGCTGTTCGAAACGCAGCTTGATACATGGGATTTCACGTTGGAGACCCCCAGCGGGACAGAACGCAATGTCGGCTATGACATGCTGACCGGCGAGACCGAAGTGATCGACGGCGTGTCCCTTCATGTCACCGAGTATGCGGGCCGTACGATTGATCAGGATGGTAACGAGATCGACGCCGGTGAAGGCCGCCAATATGTCAGCGAGGAACTGCGCCTGTTCTTCTTTGGCCAAAGCTGGGACGCTGCATCCCCTGACGATGTGATCGACATGTCCCCTGTGGAATTCATCTATCCGGGCGAGCCGGGCTTCTTCTCCGATCGCCCTGTTTATGAATGCAACGAATTGGATGTGGGATACCGCCCATGAAGTATGTCGCGGCCCTGATATTGCTTGCTGTTCCCGCTGTGGCGCAGGAGCGCCCGGAGACGTTCGGCCTGCCTGCGGGCTGCGACGCATTTGTGACCGTACAAGGCACCAGCTGTCAGGTGGAGCACCATTTCACCTGCGCCGGTGATCCCGAAGGTCATCAGCGCCGCGTCAGTCTGGATGAACGCGGACTCACCTATGCGGGCCAGATCGACAATGAAACCCAGTGGATTGCCAGTTTTCATGCGCTGACTGGTCATTCCGAACAGCTGGAAAGCAACCCGGTGGAGCCTGCGTCGCTGTCAGAGTTGATCGAAACCGGCGAAGATGCATACGATTTCCGCACCATGTCGGATATGTTCGGTGAGACCCGCTTTGTTGGTCGCGATACGCTGACCGGTCGTCAGGTGACGATTGACGGGGTGACGCTGGATGAAACCAGCTATGACATCACCGCCTATGATGCGGCGGGAAATGAAATCTGGACCAGTCAGGGCAATGAATTCATCAGCCGCAACTGGCGCACCTTCCTGTCCGGCACCGGCACTGTCACCACGGCAGAAGATACGTTCGAAAAGGACGACCGCCCGGTGGAGTTCATCTTTCCCGGTGAGCCGGGCTTTCTGAGCGCACAGCCCAAATATGGCTGCGGCCTGGCCATTTCTGCGGCCCCCTATTCTGAGGAGACACCCCATGACCACATTTGACCAAGCCTGGGTCGCGGCTGAGGAAGCCAAGCGCAAGTGGATGGCCGAGAATACGTTGTATCGCGATGACGATGAGCATGCCTCTTGTGGCGTTGGTCTTGTCGTGGCGATTGATGGCACGCCGACCCGTGGTGTGGTTGAAAAGGGCATCGGTGCGCTTAAGGCGATCTGGCACCGCGGTGCTGTTGATGCCGATGGCAAGACCGGCGACGGTGCCGGTATTCATGTGCAGATCCCTGTCGCCTTTTTCGCGGATCAGATCCGTCGCACAGGTCACGAGCCTGATGGCGATAAGATGATTGCGGTGGGTCAGGTGTTCCTGCCCCGCACTGATTTTGGTGCGCAGGAGCGCTGCCGCACGATTGTCGAAGCCGAAGTGCTGCGCATGGGTCACTATATCTATGGCTGGCGCCATGTGCCGGTGAACAATGAATGTCTAGGCGAAAAGGCCAATGCCACCCGCCCCGAGATCGAGCAGATCCTGATCCGCTGCGACAAGGATATTGATGAAGAGAAGTTTGAGCGCGAGCTTTACATCATCCGTCGCCGGATCGAGAAGGCCGCCGCCCTGATCCCTGACATGTATATCTGTTCGCTGTCCTGCCGGTCGGTGATTTACAAGGGTATGATGCTGGCCGAGCAGGTGGCCGAGTTCTATCCTGATCTGATGGATGCCCGCTTTGAAAGCGCCTTTGCGATCTATCACCAGCGTTATTCAACCAATACGTTTCCCCAATGGGCGCTGGCCCAGCCGTTCCGTATGTTGGCCCATAACGGCGAGATCAACACGCTGAAAGGCAATGTGAACTGGATGAAAAGCCATGAAATCCGCATGGCGTCCTCTGCGTTTGGTGAAAAGGCCGAGGATATCAAGCCGATCATCCCGGCGGGCGCGTCGGATTCATCTGCGCTTGATTCCGTGTTCGAGGTGCTGGTCCGTGCGGGCCGCAACGCGCCGATGGCCAAAACGATGATGGTCCCCGAAGCCTGGTCCAAGCAGGCCGTCGAGATGCCAAAGGCCTGGCAGGACATGTATGGCTATTGCAATGCGGTGATGGAACCGTGGGATGGCCCTGCGGCCCTTGCCATGACGGATGGTCGCTGGGTTTGCGGCGGGCTGGACCGGAACGGACTGCGCCCCTTGCGCTATGTTGTGACGGGGGATGGCCTGCTGGTGGCCGGGTCCGAAGTGGGCATGGTGCCGATCGACGAAGCGAGCGTGGTCGAAAAGGGCGCGCTGGGTCCGGGGCAGATGATTGCCGTGGACATGAAAGAAGGCAAGCTGTTCCACGATACCGAGATCAAGGATCAACTGGCCGCATCGCAGCCATTTGGCGATTGGGTGGGCAAGGTTGTCGATCTGAATGCGTCGCTGCGCGACATCCCGGAAGAGTCGCTGTTCGAAGGCGCAGAGCTGCGCAAGCGGCAGGTCGCTGCGGGCTATTCGATTGAGGAACTGGAACAGGTTCTGGCCCCGATGGCCGAGGACGGTAAGGAAATGATCGCGTCGATGGGTGATGACACGCCCTCGGCGGTGCTGTCCAAAGCCTATCGCCCGCTGTCGCATTTCTTTCGCCAGAACTTTAGCCAGGTGACCAACCCGCCCATCGACAGCCTGCGCGAAAGCCGGGTGATGTCGTTGAAAACGCGGTTTGGGAACCTCAAGAACGTACTGGACGAGGATTCGTCGCAGACTGAGATTCTGGTGCTGCAAAGCCCGTTTGTGGCCAATGCCGAATTTGACGCAATGGTACGCCAGTTTGGTGAAAAGGTCGCCTTTATCGACTGTACCTTTGCGCCGGAGCGCGGTGCGTTGCGCGACGGGTTGCAGCGCATCCGGGACGAGGCCGAAGATGCGGTGCGGTCTGGTGCGGGTCACCTTGTGCTGACGGATGAACATCAGTCCGAGAGCCGCGTGCCGATGCCGATGATTTTGGCAACAAGCGCCGTGCATTTTGGCCTGACATCCAAGGGCTTGCGGACTTTCTGTTCGATAAATGTCCGGTCGGCTGAATGTATTGATCCGCATTATTTTGCGGTATTGATCGGCTGTGGCGCGACGACGGTGAACGCCTATCTGGCGCAGGATTCCATCGCTGACCGTCTGCGTCGTGGTTTGATCGACGGCAATCTGACCGATGCAATGCGCCGCTATCGCGCGGCGATTGATGCGGGTTTGTTGAAAATCATGTCCAAGATGGGGATTTCGGTTCTGTCATCGTATCGCGGCGGATTGAATTTCGAGGCCGTAGGCCTGAGCCGTGCGATGGTTGCCGAAT
Source organism: Loktanella agnita (assembly GCF_046640325.1). Lineage (NCBI taxonomy): Bacteria > Pseudomonadati > Pseudomonadota > Alphaproteobacteria > Rhodobacterales > Roseobacteraceae > Loktanella > Loktanella agnita. The sequence goes on from NZ_JBJMBF010000010.1 coordinate 26,762, forward strand.
ATTTCCCCGGCATGCACAGCCGGATTTCGGGTATCGGCACAACCGGCATTCAGACCAAGGTTGAAGAAGTCCATGCCCGTGGGTGGAAAGGCGCGTCTGATGTGCTGCCCATCGGTGGTTTTTACAAGGCCCGCCGGTCAGGTGAAAAGCACGCCTGGGAAGCGCAGACGATGCATATGCTACAGGCTGCCTGTAACAAGGCGTCTTATGCGCTGTGGCAGCAATATTCCAAATCCATGCAGTCGAACCCGCCAATCCATCTGCGCGATCTGCTGGCGATCAAGCCTTTGGGCACGGCTGTGCCGATTGAAGAGGTGGAAAGCATCACTGCGATCCGCAAACGCTTTGTCACGCCGGGCATGTCGCTTGGGGCGCTGTCGCCCGAAGCGCACAGGACCTTGTCGATTGCGATGAACCGGATTGGTGCAAAGTCGGATTCCGGTGAAGGTGGCGAAAGCCCTGATGATTTCACGCCGGAACCCAATGGCGATAATGCGTCGGCTAAGATCAAACAGGTGGCCTCGGGCCGGTTTGGTGTGACGGCTGAATATCTGCTGGCTTGTGAAGAGCTGGAGATCAAGGTTGCACAGGGTGCCAAGCCCGGTGAGGGTGGCCAGTTGCCCGGCATGAAGGTCACTGACCTGATCGCAAAGCTGCGCCATTCGACCAAAGGTGTGACCCTGATTTCACCGCCGCCGCACCACGATATCTATTCAATCGAGGATCTGGCGCAGCTGATCTATGATCTCAAGCAGATCAACCCGCGCTGTAAGGTGACGGTAAAGCTGGTGGCATCGTCCGGAGTTGGCACGATTGCTGCTGGTGTGGCCAAGGCCAAGGCGGATGTGATCCTGATTTCCGGCCATAATGGCGGCACAGGTGCGTCACCCGGTACGTCGATCAAATATGCGGGTTTGCCGTGGGAAATGGGGCTGACCGAAGCGCATCAGGTGCTGGCGATGAACCATCTGCGCGAGCGGATTACCTTGCGCACCGATGGCGGATTGCGCACGGGTCGTGACATTGTCATGGCTGCGATGATGGGCGCCGAGGAATATGGGATCGGCACTGCCGCCCTGATCGCGATGGGTTGTATCATGGTCCGCCAGTGCCAGTCGAACACCTGCCCTGTGGGCGTGTGTACGCAGGACGATGCGCTGCGCGACAAGTTCACTGGCAATGCCGATAAGGTGGTCAACCTGATCACCTTCTACGCCACTGAGGTTCGCGAGATTTTGGCCAGCATTGGTGCGCGGTCGCTGGATGATGTGATCGGTCGTGCCGATTTGCTGACGCAGGTGTCCCGTGGGTCGGCGCATCTGGATGATCTGGATCTGAACCCGCTTCTGATCACCGTGGATGGCGCGCATAAGATCACCTATGATCGCAACCGCCCCCGCAATGCTGTGGATGACACACTGGATGCTCAGATCGTGCAGGATGCGGCGCGCTTCTTGAACGATGGCGAAAAGATGCAGCTGGATTATGCAGTGCAGAACACGCTGCGGACCATCGGCACGCGCACCAGTAGCCATATCGTGCAGAATTTCGGGATGCGGAATGATTTGCAGCCGGATCACTTGACGGTGAAGCTGCGCGGCTCTGCCGGGCAGTCGCTGGGGGCTTTTGCGGCACCGGGGCTGAAGCTGGAAGTGTCGGGTGATGCCAATGACTATGTTGGCAAGGGATTGTCCGGCGGTACGATTGTTGTGCGCCCGCCTATGGTGAGCCCGCTGATTGCGTCTGAAAATACAATCATCGGCAACACTGTGCTGTATGGTGCGACGGATGGGTATCTGTTTGCTGCCGGGCGCGCGGGTGAACGCTTTGCTGTCCGCAATTCCGGCGCAAAGGTCGTGGTCGAAGGCTGCGGCACGAATGGCTGCGAATATATGACTGGCGGCGTGGCTGTGATTCTGGGCGAGATCGGCGCGAATTTTGGTGCTGGTATGACCGGCGGCATGGCGTATCTTTATGATCCCAAGGGCGAGTCTGCCTTGCTGATGAATATGGAGACGTTGGTGACTTGCCCTGTGACAGTTGATCATTGGCATGACCAGTTGAAGGGCCTGATCGAACGCCATCTGGCCGAGACGGGCAGCCGCAAGGCCGCCGATCTCTTGCAGCATTGGGATTTGGAAAAGGGTCATTTCCTTCAGGTTTGCCCGAAAGAGATGCTGATCAATCTGACCCATCCGCTGAGCGTGGAAGAGCAGGCGATCCCTGCGGAATAAATAAAAAGGGGCCGTTGGACGGCCCCTTTTTTGTTTGTCTTGACGTATGGCGTTTTAGATGCCGGATTTACTTGCAGTGACATAGAGCGGGATCAGGTTGTCCAACTGCCCTGAAATGTCGCGCATCTGTTCGTAAATGCGGGCCGCAGTGGCCGCATCGCCGGGCCCTGAGACCGTGCCAAGCTGGGTTTTGGCTGTTGTCCATGTCGCCATGATGTCCGTCAGGTCAGACCGGATTTCCGGTGTCGGGGCCGGAGAAACCCCTGCGGCTGGAAAGCCGTTCACAAGGGCGGTCAGGGACAAATCAAACCGAGTCATTGCGTTTTCCAGACGGTTCTGGTTCCCCAGTGTCCGGTTGCCGGTGATCACGCCGCAAGCTTCCTTGGCGATCTGCATGGCAAGGCTGCGCTGCCGCGTGGCGATGTTCAATGTGAACGCATCGCTTTGCAAAAGCGCGGGGGGGATGCTGTAGCGGCTGATCAGTTCGCTGATCAGGTATTTGCTGGAGTGCATGACGTTCAGATTCTGACGCGACACGAAATCGGGTCCTGAGCCTTCGGTCGATCCCGCCAGCTTTGCGTCCACCGCAGCGTTGAAGCGATCCCACTGCAAGGACAGACCGCGCAGTGCTGCTAGGATTTTGCGGTCGTCTTCTGCGACGTCAATGCCGACTGCCGGATTGCCGTTTATCAGCGCGTCCATGAGCGCGTCATATTCCGCCATGGATTGCGTCATGACGGTGCCATAGGTATTGGCATCGACATTAGCGTCATGCAGGCACGCAGCCACCGCAATTTGTTGGCTGAGCGAGCGGATATCGTCGCCCACAACGATCCGTTCCGCACCGGCCAGATAGACGCCCGCTGATTGGGATGTCCCTTGGGCGATGGCTGTGCTGCCGGTTGTCGCGACGACCGCAAACATGCAAAGCGCGTGCCGCAGACGGGTGTGGGTCTTTTTTGCTGTTAAAATTCTCATGGCAGCCTCACCCATGTCTCGACCCGGCGGTTGATTCTGCGGCCTTGTTCGCTTGTATTACATGCGGCAGGCGCAATTTCACTGTAGCCGGTTGAACGGATTGTGACATTGGACAATGCACTTCCGCCCCGGTTCAAGAGCGCGCTGCGTATCCGGTCTGCACGGCCCTCTGACAGTGCAAGGTTTGAACTAAAGGCGCCGACGCTGTCTGCAAAACCGACAAATGTGATCTCTGTCCCGTTGGGTACGGTTTGCAGATAATCAACCAGCCGTTCCAGATCCCGTTCGCCGCGGGGGTCAAGCTGGACCGAGCCGGTGGCAAAGCGGAAGGTGGGGGACAGGCGGTCCATCGTGGCCATATTGCCCAGCATGGAATCCACGATCCGGTTTTCGAGGTTACTTTGACCCGAATTGCGGATGCGTTGCGCGCGTGGTCCATTTGCGCCCTGTGCCACTTTTTCAACATCCAGTCCGATAAAGCCGGAGCGCAGAATGACGTTACCAGCGGCAGAGGATGTGGCGTAGTCGACCAAATCTTCGACCAGCGGGTCTGTGTTATTGGCACTGGTATACATATAGAGCCTGCGGAAGAGTGAGTATTCTTCGGTCTTGATGGAAAACGCGTCAGGCGTTGTCCCGATCCCGCATTCACTGATCAGCGTCAGCGGTTTTTGCCCGCGTTTGAAGGCAAAGCCGACATAAGCAATCGCGCCGGGATTATCGTTGACATAGATCGACGCTGCGATGTTGTCGCTGGTAGAGACACTATTGGATGTGATGGGTGCCGCGCTATCACCGAATATGCCGACCTCGAACACTGCGTTTGTACCGCTGTCCTGTTGTGTCACCACCTCGATTGGCATGTTGCTGCCGCCAAGTTGCGACCAATTGGTGATCCGACCCGTGTAAATGTCTGCGACATCCTGGATCGACAGTGCGTCAACCGGATTGGACGGGTTCACGACCAGCACAAGCCCGTCAATCGCCACGATATGTTCCTGATCCGGATCAACCATGTTGCCCGCGCCTGCGGCTGCAAGCATCCGGGTTTCTTCATTTGTGATCCGGCGGGATGACAGCCCAACCTGAAGGCTGCCGTCGCGCAGCCCGTTGAAAGCGTCTGCGGACGTGCCGGAATTGACCATATAGGTGCCGATGGTATCGCCAAATCCGCGTCCACCGACGAGCGTCGTGGCGATTTCACCGGAATTCTGCGTGCTTTGTGTCTGCGCCTCGGCGTCCGTGTGGGTGGCAAACCCTGCCAGGAGCAGCGGCATGAGCCCTGTTGCGACGGTATCAGCGCCACCAATAAAGACATCGGCTTCGACCTGTCCGATTGAAGGACACCCCGGTCCTTCGCAAGAGACGCGGCTGGATGAGACCCGCAAATCGCCCAGCGGCGTTTGCATTAGATAATAATCATCTGAAAAGCTGATCAATTCTCCTTCGAGGTTGATGGTACCATCGACGGATTTTAGTCGCACGATATCGGCTGACGCCATCCCACCGAGCACCATTGCGCCCAGCAGCGCGACGGTCCCGTATAGGGTCTTAGGTTTGTGTAAATGTTTACGTTTCAACAACATATCCTCCCCGAGCATGTTGATCACTTTTTACCAGGCCGAACTCGTGAAATTGCGGCTGTTAGATTTGCCCAAAACCTCTGTCTGGGCGCATTTTTTGACAATCTAAAACGATTGTGTCGCGAGTGAGGCTAAATTCACCAAATATTAACTTATGTTGCGCAACCGATTGCCGCCCGCGCTTATCCGGCTTGACCGTGTGCTTTGTTGCGTGGCTTATGTGGCGCATGGCAGAGCAGACCGCACCTCGGAAACGACCGGCAAAAAAAAAGCCCGCAAAGCGGACCGCCGCGCGCAGGAAGAAGCCTGCAAACAAGAAGCCGCGCCTGTTTGACCGAATTGCGGCTTTTGTTCGTCGTTGTGTCTGGCTGGCGATTTTTGCGGTGATGGGCTTTGTGCTGTTGTCCACCTTGCTGTTCACCGTAATCAACCCGCCGACCAACCACTATATGTTCTCGGAAAGCCGCCGTCTGGGCGATATCGCGCAGGATTGGGTTCCGATGGAACGGATCGCCCCGGTCATGGCCCGGTCTGTGGTGGCCGCAGAGGACGCTAATTTCTGCCTGCATTGGGGGCTGGACGTGAATGCGATCCGTGATGCGGTAGACCGCGGACGCGGTGGTGCCTCTACCATTTCGCAGCAGACGGTGAAAAATGTGTATCTGTGGCACGGCCGCAGCTGGCTGCGCAAAGCGGTCGAGGCGCTATGGACGCCGCTGGCCGAGGCGGTCTGGAGCAAGCGGCGTATTCTTGAAGTCTATCTGAACGTGGCTGAGTTTGACGAGGGCGTGTTTGGTGTGCAGGCTGCTGCGCATCATTATTTTGGTGTGGATGCTGCTGATTTGAGCGCGACTCAGGCTGCCCGGCTGGCGGCGATCCTGCCGTCGCCCAAGAACCGATCAGCGTCGAACCCCAGCACTTATACCCGCAACCGTGCGACGCAGATTATCAGCGGGGCGCAGACGATTGACGCGGACGGGCGGGCTGATTGTTTTCAGCGGTAGTGCGGGGGCAAATCCTCGCCGAGGCTTTGCAGCCAATTTTTTCGCAAAAAATTGTCCCCTGCCGCCGGGCGAAGCTTTGCCCATTGTCGGGCGCCCCATTGATCCCACGCCCTGCATGCGGCATTGAAGGGCCATCCAAACGCATGAGCTTTTGATGAACACCCTGTATCATTACCCTTTGTCACCGTTTTCCCGCAAAGTCCGCCTGTGTCTTGGCGAAAAGAAGATTGAGGTCGGGCTGGTCGAAGAGCGCTATTGGGAAAAGGATGCCGATTTCCTGCGCCGCAATCCAGCGGGCAAGGTGCCTGTGTTGAAAATGGGCAGCCGTACCCTGTCTGACAGCACCGCGATTTGCGAGTATCTGGATGAAACCCATCCGACCCCGCCGCTATTCCCCAAGAACGCCGAGGCCCGCTATGAGGCCCGCCGGATCGTGGGCTGGTTTGATGACAAGTTCTATCACGAGGTGACCAGCAAGCTGATCGGCGAGCGTGTGTTTCGCAAGGTGATGGGCACCGGATATCCTGACAGCACGAATGTGAAGGCAGGTGCGAAAGCGATCAAATATCACCTTGATTACATGGCTTTCCTGCTGGATCAGCGCCGCTGGCTGGCGGGCAATGAGATGACAATGGCGGATTTCGCCGCTGCCGCGCAGCTGTCCTGTCTTGATTACACCAGCGACGTGGACTGGAACCGGCATGAGGTGGTCAAGGATTGGTACGCCAAGATCAAATCCCGCCCGGCCTTTCGGTCGATCCTTGCGGATGAGGTGCCCGGGTTCCAGCCCGGTGCCCATTATGCCGATCTTGATTTCTAGCGGGCCCGCCCCGCTGCCAGAATGACACTGAAAGACGATCTGACAGCCTTTGCGCAAGAGGCCGGCTTTGCCAAGCTGGGTATCTGTCGCCCTGACGCCGTGCCGGAGCTGCCAGGGCGACTGGCCAGTTTTGTCGATCAGGGGATGCATGGTCAGATGGGCTGGATGGCAGAGCGGATGCAGTGGCGTGGCGCGCCGGATGTGCTTTGGCCCGCCGCCCGCTCGGTCATCATGCTGGCTGAACCTTATACGCCGGAACATGATCCGTTGGCGGTGCTGGAACAGCCAGACCGTGCGGCGATCAGTGTTTATGCGCAGAACCGTGATTATCACGATGTGGTCAAGAAACGCCTGAAACGTGTAGGCCGCTGGTTGATCGAGCAGGTGTCGGGGGCGGAAATCAAGGTTTTCGTAGATACCGCCCCGGTGATGGAAAAGCCGCTGGGTCAGGCGGCGGGCCTGGGCTGGCAGGGTAAACATACCAATTTGCTGGGTCGCGATTTGGGGTCCTGGTTCTTTCTGGGGGCGATTTTCACCACGGTAGCGCTCACCCCCGATACGCCGGAGGTCAGCCATTGCGGCTCTTGCACGGCTTGTCTGGATATTTGCCCGACTGACGCTTTTCCCGCCCCCTACCGGCTGGATGCTCGGCGCTGCATTTCCTATCTGACGATCGAGCATAAAGGACCGGTGGAGCCGGAATTGCGCGCCAAGCTGGGGAATCGGATTTATGGCTGTGATGATTGCCTTGCGGTCTGCCCGTGGAACAAGTTTGCCCGCGAGGGGCGCGATGCCCGCTATGCCGCGCGGGATGATCTGCTGTCGCCGCCGCTGGCCGAATTGGCGACCTTGGACGATGCAGGGTTTCGTGCCCGGTTTTCCGGATCGCCGATCAAGCGGATCGGCCGCGACCGTTTCGTGCGCAATGTGGCCTATGCGATTGGTAATTCCGGTGACCCATCGCTGTTGCCTGCTTTGGCCCCTTTGGTTGATGATCCGGATGAAACGGTGGCCGACGCGGCGCGTTGGGCTACCATAGTGCTGAAGGAGGTATCACCATGATCCGTATTCTAACTGCAGCCTGTGTTTTACTTGCCGGTGGGGTCTATGCTTGGGCGCAGGTCCAGCAGGGCAGCGCCAATGCTGATTTCACGCCCGCTTTTCCTGAACAGGCCCGTGCACCCGCCTTGCCAGAGACGCCGGTCACGGTGGAAACCTTTGCCGAAGGTTTGGAAAACCCATGGGGCATTGCAGCTTTGCCAGGTGGTCAGTTTCTTGTCACTGAAAGGCCGGGCCGGATGCGGCTGATCAATGCGGATGGCAGTGTCAGCGCGCCGTTGCAGGGCCTGCCTGAGATTGCAGAGCTTGGTCAGGGTGGTTTGTTGGACGTGGCGGTATCGCCTGATTTTGCAAATAGTCGCCTGATATTCTGGACCTATGCCAAGCCTGTGAACGGTGGTGCCGTGACAGCGGCGGCGCGCGGTACGTTGGGCGCGGATGGTCAGATCAGCGATGTGCAGGATATTTTCGTGCAGGATAATCCGTCGGGTAAGGGGCAGCATTTTGGCAGCCGTGTGGTTCCGATGTCTGACGGCACGGTATGGGTCACGACCGGGGATCGTGGTGCTGGGGATCGCGGCACGTTGGTGCAAGATATCGAGACCACCCATGGCAAGGTGATCCGGGTGAATGCGGATGGTACCCTGCCAGCGGACAATCCGTTTGTGGGTCGCGCCGGGAATGATCAGGTTTGGTCGCTGGGTCATCGCAACATGCAGGGGGCGGCTATCGGGCCGGATGGCACTCTTTGGACCATTGAACATGGCCCCCGTGGCGGGGATGAGCTGAACCGCCCACAGCCGGGCGCGAATTACGGTTGGCCCGTGGTCAGCTATGGCATCAACTATAGCGGCTCTGACCTGGGGTCTGGACAAGCCCGTGCTCCGGAATTCGAAGAGCCGGTTTATTATTGGGACCCGGTGATCGCACCGGGCGGAATGATGTTTTACGACGGATCTTATGCGGATTGGCAGGGGGATCTGTTGATCGGTTCCCTGAACCCCGGTGCGCTGGTCCGGTTGCGGCTGGAGAATGGCCGCGTGGTTGGTGAGGAACGCATTCTGACCGATGTGGGCCGTGTGCGGGATGTTGAGGTTCTTGAGGATGGCTCTGTCCTGATCCTGATTGATTCCGGTCGTGGGTCCGTGTTGCGGGTGACGCCGGGGTGAAGCTTTGGCTTGCCCGCATAGGCGTTTGGATCGAAAGGCAGTTGGGGCGCGGGCGTGCTGTGCGTCAGGCTGGCGCGATTGTGCCTTATATCGGTTACGCCACGCCAGAGCATCTGGTGGTGCGTGGCCGGGTACTGGCCAAGCTGCGCGATAAACCGGCCTATGGTGGCCGCAACCGCTGGTGCAATGTGCGCCAGACGCTGCGGCTGTTTCTGACGGCTGAGGTCGGCGATGTGACGGTGTCAGCGGGCGATGTCACCGCACAGACTGATGAAGAAGGGTATTTCACCCTGCTGTTGCCCCGTGACGATCAAGAGGGTTGGCGTGAAATCACCGTACATGTTGGTGAGATTTCTGTCGCCTGCCCGGTCATGGTGGCGCGGACAGATGCGCACTTTGCCGTGGTGTCGGATATTGATGATACGATGATGCATACCGGGGCCTATGCGCTGACCCGGAACCTTTGGAATTCGCTGACGGGCAATGCGGCGACGCGGGTGGTGTTTCCTGATGCGGTGGCGCTGATGGCAAAACTGTCAGAGGATGGGCGCAATCCGGTGCACTATGTCAGTTCGTCCCCGTGGAATTTCCACGGGATGCTGACGGATGTCTTTGACCGCAACGCTCTGCCGCGCGGGCCGATGTTTTTGCGTGATTACGGGATCAGTGAGACGCAGTTTATCACAGGCACCCATGGCGATCATAAGGGTGCATCCATTGATGTGCTGATGAGTGCGCTGCCAGAGCTGCCTTTCGTGCTGATCGGCGATACAGGCCAGCATGACGCGGGGATTTACCTGTCAGCGGCACACCGCCATCCGGGCCGGGTGCAGCAGGTGATCCTGCGCGCGACGGCTGATGGGGTGGATGCGGCGGATCAGGCCGATATCGACGCGATCCGCGCGCTGGGCATTCCGGTGGATGTAGGGCCGGATTACAGTGCTGCCTTATCGAGGGACGCGGCGCGCCGTAGCGAATGACACCAACCGACGCGTTTTTTCATCCCAAAGGTCGAGACTGGCGCATTTGAAGCTTTGCAGCATGGTCATGCGGCCGATATCGACCAGTTCGTTATGGTCGCGCAGCACCTCTGTCAGCCGATAGAATGGGATCCGGCTGTACAGGTGATGCACGTGGTGGATGCCAATATTTGCGGTGAACCAGCGCAGGATCGGGGGCAGATCATAGTGCGAACTGCCATGCAAAGCCGCCTCGTGCAGTTGCCAGTCTTCCTTTGGGTTCCAGTGTGTGGTTTCGAACTGGTGCTGGACATAGAACAGCCAAACCCCGATGGAGGCTGCGATCAGCGTTGTGGGCAGGAAAACAAGGAACAGCGCCTGAAATCCGCCGAACCAGACGATAATGCCCAAAATGGCGAGGATGGCCGCATTCGTTCCCATTGCGCTGACCCAGTATTTCGACTGATTCATCAGCCCCGTTGGTACCCGGTTTTGCAAAATGAACAGATAGGTGGGGCCAAGGCCGAACATGACCAGCGGATGCCGATAGGCGCGGTAAAGCAGCCGCCCGAAGGTGGTGCGCTGGTGATATTCTTCGACCGTCAAAGTCATGACATCACCGATGCCCCGATGATCTAGATCGCCCGCATGGCTGTGATGGATCGAATGGGTGCGCCGCCAGACATCATAAGGGGTCAGCGTAACAACCCCCAGCGCCCGCCCGATCCAGTCACTGACATTGCGGTTACCAAAGAAAGAGCCGTGGCCGCAATCATGCTGGATACAGAACAATCGCAGCAGGAAGAGCCCGTTTAAGGCTGACAGCAAAAATGCGCCGAGGTAGCTGTATTGGGCGACCCAGCAGGCCAGCACCCAAAGAATAACGAAAGGGATCAGGCTGATGGCCAGTTCGAAACTGCTGCGCAGCGTGCTGGGCTCGCGGTATTTTGCGAGAATCTGCACCCAGTCGCGCGGGGCCATATTTGTTTGCTCTTGCGTATCATCATGCATGTTGTTCGTCGTAGCCTGTCGTTGGTTTTCGTTCTGTTAATGCCCTGACATATTTTGCAAAAAGGGCTTCTTTGTGGTGCGGTCGGGGCATAGGGTGCCCTAAAAGGGGATCGTGATGCAGCCGTTGCGCGGAATATTGTTCAAGGTCATTTCGGTCGCCATGTTCATGGTCATGGCGAGCCTGATCAAAGCCGCATCAGCAGAGGTTCCGCCCGGCCAGGCGGTGTTTTTTCGGTCTTTCTTTGCGCTGCCGATTATCCTTGGTTGGTTGGCAATTCGGGGCGAGCTGGCGTATGGCTGGAAAACAAGCAATCCGATGGGTCATTTCTGGCGTGGTCTCGTCGGTACGACGGCGATGGGGCTGGGTTTCACCGGGCTTGGCCTGTTGCCCTTACCTGAAGTCACCGCTATTGGCTATGCCGCACCGCTGCTTGTTGTCGTTTTCGCGGCAATGTTCCTAAACGAAGAGGTCCGCGCCTTTCGTTTGAGCGCGGTTGCGCTGGGCATGATTGGCGTGCTGATCGTATTGTCGCCCCGCCTGTCAGTCGATGCATCGTTGAATGTGAATGAAACGCTGGGGGCGGTGGTTGTGTTTATGGGGGCCGTCATGGCCGCTTTGGCGCAGGTTTTCGTGCGTAAACTTGTCGCGACAGAGGGCACTGCCGCGATTGTGTTCTGGTTCAGCGTCACCTCAGCGGTGTTGTCGCTGCTGACACTGCCTTGGGGCTGGGTTTCGCCGTCATGGCAGATGGTCGCGCTGTTGATTGTGGCGGGCCTGCTGGGCGGGATGGGGCAGATTTTCCTGACCTCCAGCTATCGCTACGCCGATGCATCGCTGGTGGCACCGTTTGATTATACGTCCATGATCATGGCGCTTGGAATCGGCTATTTCATCTTTGACGAGGTGCCGACCGGGACCATGCTGTTTGGGGCGGGGATCGTGATCTCTGCCGGGGTGCTGATTATTTGGCGCGAGCGGAAACTGGGGTTGCAACGCGCACAGCAACGCAAAGCGACAGGCAATGTCGGCGGCTAGCGGCGCGCGCGGCGGAAGCTGACCCGATCCAGAAGCTTGCGCGCGGTGGAAACCGGGCGCCGTGGCTGGGAATTGCGGGGCGCCACCTGAAGCCCAAGGCTTGTATAAAGCTGCCAGAGCTGATCCGCCGTATCGGGTGAGCCATGAGACGGCAGTTGCAGTATTTGCCCGCCCTCCGGTGCAAGGAAACGTGGCGGCAGCTTGAAGGGCAGTGAGCCACGCGGGTGTGCCATTGCCTTTTGCCGGACCTGTCGGATCATCCGGGGTGGGGCATCGCAGGCCTCTACCTGAAGCTGATGGCTGCGGTAATATCCTTTGTCCCAGTTGAGCAGGGTCAGCGCAAAGATATCTGTCGCATCGGGCTGCAAGGGCAGGGGCTGGGGGCTGTTTAGATGCTGGCCGGGGTTGCTGCGATAGAACGCATGCACCGCCACGGCAAAGTCACATTCAACCTGGTTGAGCATCCAGACAACAAGATCAGCGTGTTGCGGGCCGCTGATCCGCCGGATTGTATCGAGCCACAGATCCTGTGGGGCCGTTTTCAGGATCTGTTTCAACGTCGCTTCGGCGTTTTCACGTAACGCAATGCTGCCGGTGTCAGGTATATATGAGGGGCGATGCAGGGACATGGGCTCTCAGTTCCATTATTTGGAACCTTTTGGCGGGCGATGCTGGCGGAACTGAGGCCCAATTGCGGCAGGTGATGGGTTTTCTGGTGTAGGGTAAAATTTGTGATAAATTTCATTATTGCGGGCGCGTTTTTAAACGTGGCTTTCCTTGCGCGAATCTGTGGGGTCTGTGTTAGAATGAGGTATCAGATCGGAGGTGTGAGAGATGAAAAGACATATTCTGGACCGACCGAAAAAGAGGTCAAACGCATTGTTTCGTCATGCGGTGATGATTGAACGCAGGGGGCAGCCGAGCGCCAGCAGCCTGTTGTTGCAACGCCGTCGCCGTCGGGCCATTCCGGCGCATCGTGTGATGAACTATCTGCGGATTATGCGCAGCACGGTCTGAAATCGGCCGGATCGCAGGCAATCGGGGCAGCAGACGCTGCCCCTTTTTGTCAGGTCAGGTGCGGACCAGTTTTTCGTATTCTTCCGAAATGTCGCGCGTCATCGTGCCCACTTCAAAATTATAATCGCCGATCTGTCCGACGGGAGTGACTTCGGCGGCGGTGCCGGTCAGCCAGCACTGTTCGAAACTTTCCAGCTCGTCCGGCATGATCACACGTTCATGCACTTTGACCTGATGCTTTTCGAGCATGCCGATGACTGTTTGGCGGGTCAGCCCGTTCAGGAAGGCGTCTGCTTTGGGGGTGTGCACCTCTCCATCCTTGACGAAAAAGATATTCGCGCCGGTCGCTTCGGCTACATAGCCGCGATAGTCGAACATCATCGCGTCGGAGCAACCCTTTGCCTCTGCCGCGTGTTTCGACATGGTGGCGATCATGTAAAGCCCTGCGGCTTTGGCCTGTGACGGGGCGGTTTCAGGGCTGGGCCGCTTCCATTTGGCGATGTCCAGCTTGGCGCCCTTCATCTTGGCGTCACCGTAGTAATTGCCCCATTCCCAGCAGGCGACCGCCAGATGAACCGGGTTGCGGGCTGAGGCAACGCCCATATCTTCGCCAGCGCCGCGCCATGCAACGGCGCGGACATAAGCATCGGTCAGCCCATTTGCTTCAAGTGCGGCGATCTTGGCGGCCTCAATCTCGTCCACTGTAAAGGGGATCTGGAAATCAATCAGCTGGCCGGATTTGATCAACCGTTCGGAGTGTTCCAGTGATTTGAAGATTTTGCCGCTGTAGCAACGCTCGCCCTCGAACACAGAAGAGGCGTAGTGCATTGCGTGGGTCAGAATGTGGACATTGGCCGCGCGCCAGTCCACCAATTGCCCATCCATCCAGATTTTGCCGTCTCTGTCGTCATATGCGCCTGACATCATATCCTCCGTCGGGATTTGCAATTATTACACCCGAAGGTCTGTTTCGGACATAAAATTGCGTAGTTTCATCATTTCGCTAGCAGTTGATTCTTGGAATGTCAACAAAGCTGACGTATTATGACCTCAGGTACGAGGGAGAATTGTATGAGCGAAGGCTTGCGGCCACAGATGGGACAAAGTCTGCTGTTCCTGACAGACGAACAGCTGCGCAAGGGGATTGAGGCGATGTTTTTTGCCTATCGCGGCTTTACTGCCGACCCGGATCGTATTCTGTCGCAAAAGGGATATGGCCGGGCGCATCATCGCGCCATCCATTTTATCCAACGCAATCCCGGAACGACCGTCAACAATCTGTTGTCGATACTCGGCGTGACAAAACAATCGCTTAATCGTGTCTTGCGCACACTGGTCGAAGACGGTTTGGTGCGCCAGCACTGTTGGTAAACGGGACAAACGTGAACGTCATTTACATCTTACCCAGGAAGGTGCCGCGCTGGAACGTGCGTTATCAGACGCCCAGCGCGACCGGATGCGGGCGGCCTATCGGGCTGCTGGCCCCTCTGCGGTTGCGGGGTTCCGGCAGGTGCTGGAAGCGATGATGGATGAAGAGGCCCGCCACCATTACGAGGCCATGAAGGATAGACCGGAATGAGTGTTGATGATGTTCACCTGCTGATTGTTGATGATGATGAGCGTATCCGTGGGTTGTTGCAGAAGTTTCTTGTGCGCAACGGGTTTCTTGTCAGCTCTGCCCGGGACGCCGCCCATGCTCGCCGCCTGTTATCGGGGTTGGAATTTGATCTGCTTGTGCTGGATGTGATGATGCCGGGCGAGGATGGTTTAGCGCTTTGCCGTGATCTGCGTAAGACGCTAAGCACGCCGATCATGCTGCTGACGGCCAAGGGTGAAACCGATGACCGGATCAGCGGGCTGGAGGCCGGGGCCGATGATTATCTGGCCAAGCCGTTCGAACCCAAGGAACTTTTGCTGCGGATCAACGCGATCCTGCGCCGGGTCCCCGCGGCAGAGCCAACAACGCTGGTGCCCAAGGTGCTGAACCTTGGCCCTGTCCGCTACGACATCGAGCGGGGGGAAATGTGGCAGGGCGATCAGCTGGTCCGACTGACCGCAACCGAAAGCCAGCTGATGCGCATCTTTTCGGGCTGCCCCGGTGAGGCCGTGACCCGCACCCGGCTGGTTGAGGAGCTGAGCCGGTCTGGCGGGCAAACGCAGGAACGCGCCGTGGATGTGCAGATTACACGCCTGAGGCGCAAAATTGAGGTGGACCCCAAGCAGCCGCGCTACCTGCAAACCGTGCGGGGCGCGGGCTATATGTTGTCGCCGGAGTAGGCAGACAGGTAGATAGTGATCTGTCACCAGTGCTTGCTGTCCCGCCGTACTCGGGTGATTTTCAGGCGATGGTCGTTTCAGTCAAGCGTTTGTCCGTGTTTGATAAAGAAACGGGCCAGCACAAAGACTGCGGTAATCGCGATGAGGCCGAGATACCTTTCGTAAATACCGTCGATGCCCGTGGGCAGAAAAAAGAAGACCGGCGCAGATAAAGTCCAGGCGACCGAGGTTCCGATAAGGGCCCTGGCATACATCTGACCCGCTTGGCTTGCGCCTTTGGCCATCATCCAAGGCACAACTGCAATCAATGCTCCTAGTGCGTAGACAGGTAGATGTGGATCACGATGCCTTCGCTGTCATTGTCGCCGTATTCATTTCGGGCACCCACAAGAAAAACAATCAGCCCAAGAAGCGCGAACCCGATGGTGCCTGCGCTCCAGCGCCAGCCACCCAAGTGGATATGGGAGCTCAGGAGTGCGATCGCGATGAGCGAGGCCGAAAACGCATAAAGGCCGATATCGACGATAAACTCGTACCGGCCGGCACCAAGATCACTGATCGTATCGGCGATTCAGTCATGATCCGGCACGACAAAATCGGCTGTCAGTATCGACGCGGCAAAGATGACACAACCGATGAGAGCGTACCATCCAAGCACGCGGATGAGCAGAGGTTCATGTCTGGTTTGAGTGTGAAAGCTGCCGTCTTTCATAAGGCATATTAGAATTGACAGGCTGTCAGGGCAACCAGCACGCCCCGCCGCCATGTGCCTTGCATACCCATGGTGATCAGTGTTTGACCTTTGACTATGCGTAGTCTTCATCTCACAAGACAGTTGTACTCTTTCGTCAAAATCGGTTCTCTGGTCTTATGACAACAGCATTGATCACACACGACGATTGTTACGACCATGTCACGCCGCCCGGCCATCCTGAACAGGTGGCCCGGCTGGATGCTGTTCTGGGCGCGCTGGAAGGGTTTGACCTAATGCGGGTCAAGGCGCCGATGGCGGCTGAGGATGATCTTCTGCGTGTGCATCCGAAATCCTATATTGCCACGATCCGCGATGCTGCCCCGGAGGCGGGTTGGCGGTCGTTGGATGCGGATACGCATATGTCTGTGGGTAGCTTGCAAGCCGCCTATCGTGCGGCGGGTGGCGCGGTGCGCGCTGTTGATATGGTTATGGCGGGTGAGGCGGCCAATGTCTTTGTCGCGACCCGCCCGCCGGGCCACCATGCAGAGCGTGAGACGGCGATGGGGTTTTGCCTTTTTGGCAATGTGGCGATTGCTGCGAAACATGCGCTGGACCATCACGGGCTGACCCGCGTCGCCATCGTGGATTTCGACGTGCATCACGGCAATGGCACACAGGATCTGGTGGAGGATGACGCCCGCATCCTGTTTTGTTCCACCCATCAGTCGCCGCTTTATCCGGGCACGGGCGCGGCGCATGAAACCGGGGTTGGCAATGTGCTGAATGTGCCTTTGCTGGGCGGGACCGGGTCGCAAGGGTTTCGCGCAGCCATGGAACAGCAGGTTCTGCCCCGTGTTGATGCGTTTGCTCCGCAACTTTTGCTGATCTCCGCCGGATTTGATGCACATGAAGCTGATCCATTGGCGGGTATGGAACTGACAACAGAGGATTTTAGCTGGGTGACAGGAAAACTCTGCGATCTGGCGGAAAAGCACTGTTCAGGCCGGGTGGTATCAGCGCTGGAAGGGGGCTATGACCTGCAGGCGCTGGGCGAGTCTGCTGCCGCCCATGTCGAGGTTTTGGAGGAAAGAGGCCGATGAGCGACATTGATGAAATGAGCTTTGAACAGGCGATCAAAGAGCTGGAAACCGTGGTTGGCCAGCTCGAACGCGGCGATGTGGCGCTGGATGAAAGTATTGCGCTTTATGAGCGTGGTGCCGCGCTAAAGGCCCGTTGCGAGGCGAAGCTGAAGGAGGCCGAAGAAAAGGTCGCCAAGATCACGTTGGGTGAGGGCGGTCAGCCTGCCGGGACTGCGCCACTGGATGCCTAAGCCGTTGGCCCAGTTTTCAGTAAAGGAACTGATTGATACGGACCGAAAGCCATTGCAAGCGGCATTGGACGGGGCGGTTGAGATCACGCATGGTCGTGTTGCAGCAGCTTTGGCCGGATTGAGCGGGCCAATACCAGAAGCGATGCTATATGCTGTCCTAGGCGGCAAGGCACTGCGGGCGTTCTTGGTTCTGGAAACGGCCAGATTGCATGGGTTTGGTGTGGCGCAAGCCGGTGCTGCCGCCGCGGCGATTGAATGCTTACATGCCTATTCTTTGGTCCATGATGATCTGCCTTGCATGGACGATGATGCGTTGCGGCGCGGTCAGCCTACCGTGCATGTGAAATGGGATGAGGCGACGGCGGTTCTGGTGGGGGATGCCTTGCAGGCGCTTGCATTCGCGCTGATTGCTGAAACAGGCTGTCCTGCCGAAGCGCGTCTGGTCTTGTCAGCGTCACTGGCCCATGCCGCTGGTGTGCGGGGCATGGTCGGCGGGCAGGCCGCAGATATTGCGGCAGAGACAGCAGCAGACCCGCTGACGCTGGATCAGATCACTGCATTGCAGACCGGAAAGACCGGCGCGCTGATCACCTGGTCGGCGGTGGCTGGTGCCCAGATGGCGCAGGCGGACATCAACAAGCTACACATCTATGGCGAATGTTTGGGCCTCGCTTTTCAGATTGCAGATGACATTCTGGATGTCGAAGGCGACGCTGCAGCTGTCGGCAAAGCCGTGGGCAAGGATGCGGCGGCGGGCAAGGCGACGTTTGTGTCACATCTGGGCCTTGATGGGGCGAAAAGCCGCGCGCGCGAACTGGTGCAAGAGGCGTGTGATGCCTTATCTGTCTATGGTGACGACGCAGAAACATTGAAAGAAGCGGCCCGATTTGTCATCGCGCGGACGCATTGAAGGAAGGGTCGCTATGTCAGACCACCCCACAACACCCGTTTTAGACCGCGTTCATACGCCTGATGACATGAAAACCATGTCGGACGCAGAGCTGCACCAGCTTGCGGATGAGCTGCGCGCTGAGACGATTTCAGCCGTCTCTGAAACCGGCGGACATTTGGGGGCTGGTTTGGGTGTGGTTGAGCTGACCGTGGCCTTGCATGCGGTTTTTGACGCGCCTAAGGATAAGATTATCTGGGATGTCTCGCATCAATGCTATCCGCATAAGATCCTGACCGGGCGGCGTGATCGTATCCGCACCCTGCGGACCGAAGGTGGGTTAAGCGGGTTCACTAAGCGGTCCGAGAGTCCCTATGACCCGTTCGGCGCGGCCCATTCCAGTACTTCGATCTCTGCCGCGCTGGGCTTTGCTGTCGCCCGCGATCTGGGCGGGCAGGGCGGTGACGCGATTGCGGTAATCGGTGACGGCGCGATGTCGGCTGGCATGGCCTATGAGGCGATGAATAATGCGGGCCACTTGGGTAAGCGGCTGATTGTCATCCTGAACGACAATGAAATGTCGATTGCGCCGCCCACCGGCGCGATGTCGTCTTATTTGTCGCGCCTTTACGCGGGTGCGCCGTTTCAGGAATTCAAGGCGGCGGCCAAGGGAGCAGTGTCATTGCTGCCGGAACCCTTTCGCGAGGGGGCGAAGCGCGCCAAGGATATTTTCAAACATATGACCGTGGGCGGTACCTTGTTTGAAGAACTGGGTTTTTCCTATCTGGGGCCGATTGATGGCCATGATATGGACCAGCTTTTGGCGGTGCTGCGCACGGTCAAGGCGCGCGCTGATGAGCCAATCCTGATCCATGCGATCACCAAAAAAGGCAAGGGCTATGGCCCGGCAGAGGCGGCGACCGACAAGGGCCATGCCACGGCCAAATTTGACGTGATCACCGGCAAACAGAAAAAGACGCCCAGCAATGCACCCTCTTACACGTCGGTGTTCGCCGAGGCGCTAATCGCACAGGCGGCAGATGATCCCAAGATTGTCGCGGTCACGGCGGCGATGCCTGATGGGACCGGGCTGAACCGGTTCATGGACCGTTTTGCCAGCCGCTGTTTTGATGTGGGAATCGCAGAACAACACGCGGTGACATTCAGTGCCGGGATGGCTGCAGGCGGACTGCGCCCGTTCTGTGCGCTTTATTCAACGTTTCTACAGCGCGGTTACGATCAGGTTGTGCATGATGTAGCGATCCAGCGATTGCCTGTGCGCTTTGCCATCGACCGTGCTGGTTTGGTCGGGGCGGATGGGGCGACCCATGCGGGATCTTATGATGTGGCCTATCTGGCCAATTTGCCTGGCTTCGTGGTGATGGCGGCGGCGGATGAGGCCGAGCTTGTGCGCATGGTCGCGACCGCTGCAGCGTACGATGACGGCCCGATTGCCTTTCGATTTCCACGTGGTGAAGGTGTGGGCGTCGAGATGCCCGAAAACCCCGCGCCGTTGGAAATCGGCAAGGGGCGCATGATCCGCGAAGGAGCGCAGGTGGCGATCCTGTCTTTTGGCACGCGGCTGCAAGAGGTGATGCAGGCCTGCGAAACGCTTGCGGCCAAGGGGATCACCCCCACTGTGGCTGACGCACGCTTTGCCAAGCCGCTGGACCGCGATCTGATCCTGAAATTGGCGACCACACACGAGGCGCTGATCTGCGTTGAAGAGGGCGCTGTGGGCGGCTTTGGCAGCCATGTGGCGCAATTGCTGGCCGATGAGGGTGTGTTCGACCATGGCTTGAAGTTCCGGTCGATGGTTCTGCCCGATATTTTCATTGATCAGGCGTCGCCAAAGGCGATGTATGATGTTGCCGGCCTGAATGCCGGGGACATCACGGCAAAGGTGCTGGAGGTGCTGGGTGTGGCGCAGATTGGTGCGCAAAGCGCGTGATCGGTTCCAGTTCTACACGTAAAATTCGTTAAGGAAGCGTTAAAAAACGGGGCGGGGCCGATCACATAATCGGCCTGGCTCGCGGCGCGCACGTTAGTGCGCTGATTTTACGTTGCAATATTGTTTCAGCAGATATGGCGATTTTGCGCCTGAGTAGGGCCGTTCGCGTCGGAATATCTTGAAGCATTGTTAATATGCTGCAAGGAATGCTGTAGGTTGTTTTGCTGGGAAATTAAGAAATGTCGCATTCAATACAAGCGTTTGCAGCGGGTTCACGACGCGCGTCACTATTGAGCACAACCGCGATCGCTTGCGGCATTGTCATGGTGTTTGGGCTTGGCACGGCCCGCGCCGAAGATCTGACTTGGGATAGTGATCCCGGAACTACTGGCATTCAAAGCGGCGACGGTGATTGGGCCGAAGGCGGCCCCAACCAAAACTGGCAGACAGGTGGCGGGAGCAACACCAGTTTTAACAATGGCGATACCGTCACTTTTGGTGCTGCCGGCGGCGGTATGATTGCGCTGCAGGAAAATGTCGCGCCGGGTTCGATCACGTTCGATGTGGATGGCTACACGATCGACAGTGCTGACACAAATAACCAAATCGAGGTGCATGGGCCGGATGTTGAGATCAGTGTGTCCGGTGGAACATCAACGATTGCGGCAGGGATCTCGAACAAGAGCACTATTACTGTAGTTGGCGGCGGCACATTGGTCTTGAGCGGGACCAATACCGATGAGGGTACGGCTGTGGCAGGCTTTTACGACGTTCAAGATGGCACGCTAGAGATCAGTGGGTCCACCGCGAGCGAGGATACCATCCGGGTCACCAATTCGGATGGAAGTCTGGATATCAATGATGGAGGTGAGGTCGGCGGCAATGTGAGCATGACCGCGAATGGCAGTATCGACAATGTCGGCACCGTTGATGGCAATGTGATCCTGTCCGACGGTGAGTTCACGAATGGTGATACTCCCGGCTTTGATACTGGCGCTGTGGAAGGCACTGTAACGCTCAGTGGCTCAGGCGCCGAGTTTGTAAACAATCAGGGTAGCGCGGTAAACGGGCAGGTGACCGTAAACGACGGAGAACTTTCAGCCAGTGGCGGCAGCTTTGCCGATATTCTGGTGGATGGCGGCACGATGGCCGTCTCTAATGATACTCAGGCGAATGTGGTGAGGATCGAGAGCGGGAACCTCGACATTTTGGTCGGCCAAGAACTGGATGCGACGCTGAACGTCGCAGGCGGCGAAGTGGAAAACTTCGGCACGATGAATGGCACGGTGACGCTGGACGACGGTGACTCAGATCCAGCGACGGGCGGGACACTGATTGGCCGTGGCGGGGACTTCGAAGATGTCGTTGTCAATGACGGGACATTCGGTGTCAAAGCTGACACGCAAGCCGATAATGTCACAAATGCTGGCGGTGAAGTCCTGATCGAGACGGATGGTGTCACGCTGACCGCAGATTTCAACCAGACAGGTGGCGAAACACGCGTTGCTGATAAGGGTACACTGACAGACACCGACGGCGTTGTGACGATCAGCGGGGGCGAGTTGCAGAACAATGGCGGAGGTACTGTCACTAGCGACGTCGCTGTCAGCGGCGGCACCCTGACTGCCAGCGGTGGCAGCTTCGGTGGCAATGTCAGTATCAGCGGTACAGGGACATTCAATCTCGACGGTTCGGCCACTGTCGGCATCATCACAATGACCGGCGGCGACATCGACATCAATGGCTCCTACACGCTGACGACCGATCTGGAACAGAGCGGCGGGACAACAACCGTCGATTTCGAGGGTAGGCTTGTCGATACGAGTGGTACCGTGGATCTGTCCGGCGGCACGCTGATCAACCAGGGGACCGTCGCTGACGACATCGAGCTAACCGGGGATGCCACGCTGGTCGCGGATGGCGGTGTCTTTGATGGTGACATCACGATGCTGAGCGTCGATACCGTTTTTGATGTGAACAAATCGACCACAATTGCCGCGCCTGTCACCGTCACCGAGGGTACGGTGAATATCAACGGCACGTCGACGCTGACCAATGATATCGACCTGGGCAACGGCACGGTGAATGTCGGGGCGGATGCGACGCTGAACGATGCGGACGGTATGAACCTGGTCGCGGGCACGCTGGCGAATGCTGGTACCGTGACCGGGCAGGTCACTGTTTCGGACGGCGGATCGCTGGATATCGCGGGCGGTACATTCACCAATGATGTGCTGGCCAATGGCGGCAATATTCTGATCTCAGAGGATACGACCCTCGATCTGACCAATAACGGATCGGATATCGTGATCGAATCCGGCGATACGCTGACCGATGACGTGGAAAATAACAGCGGGACCATCACCTCGGCCGGGACGATCAACGGGACATTGAACATCACGGGCGGGACCGTCACGCAGAACGAAGCCGATCCGGGTGACCCGGTGGGCGGCGTAACCGGTGCGGTCACGGTCAGCGGCACCGGTCAACTGATTGCCAATAGCGGTGAGTTCGGCGCAGGGATCACGGCAGCGCTCGATGGCGACGTGGAGATCGACGGCGAGGTCACAGGCGACGTGACGAATGACGGCGGCACGGTGGCCATCACCGGAACCGGCGTTCTGGACGGCGATCTGACCAACGATGACGGCAATGCCGAAATTCAGACGAACGGTCAGCTGGATGGCGATCTTTTCGTGAATGGTGGCAACGTCACCACCGATGGCACGATCACTGGCAACGGGGCAGATGCAAGCGCTGTGGTGATTGCTGACGGCACGCTGACGACCACGGGCGGCAGCATCATTCAGGATACAACGACTGTTTCGGGCGGCACCCTGCAGGCCAATGGAGGTAATTTTGACGGGGCGGGGATCGACGCGGATGATGGTAACGTCAACATCGATGGCGAAGTGGAGGGCGCCGTCAGTATCGATGAGACTGCCAACCTGTCGATCACGGACATCGGCAATCTTGACGGCAATGTCACGATGGAGGCGACCTCGACCGTTGCAGCCACGAATGACGGGGTGATCGACGGTGCGGTCTTTGCCAACGGTGGGACGTTCCAGAATAACGGAACGATCGACGGAACTGGTGCAGACAATGCGGTGGTCGTAAGAGGCGGTACTTTTTCGAACAACACGAGTAGCGGTGCGATCACGGGCAATGTCGCGGTGGAAGACGGTATTTTCAACGCCAACGGCGGTTCGGTGTCCGGTGATACAGTCGTGACCGGTTCGGGTGCATTTAACGTGACAGCAAGCTCTGCGGGAAATGTCATCAACGGCACGCTCGGCGGCGGTGCCCCGACCGGTGGTACGGTGACTGTGAATGCAGATCAGACCCTGACAGGGAATGTGATCACCCATTCCGGCGACACGACCGTCAATGGGACGATCGGAGGGACGCTTGATCTCAATGGTGGGACGGCTGTCACCAATGCTGACAGCGCGGTGACCGGGCTTGTCTTTGTGGCGGGCGGAACGCTCACCGCGAATGGCGGTACATTTGGTCAGGGCATTCTCGCGACCGGCGGAAACACGAATGTCGAGAGCGCGATCACGATCACCTCGGGCGCGCTGACAAGCGGAGACGGCACTGTCGCGATTGGTACAGACGGGATCGTGAACGGCAGTGTCGCCACCAACAATGACAATGGTGGTGCCGAGAACGCTTCGATTGAAAACAACGGCACGATCACCGGCGCCGTGACTGTCGGTGCAGGCGAGGTGACCAATCTGGGCCAGATGCAGAATGGGTTCACGATTGACGACGGAACATTATCGCTTGAAGGTACCGGTTCAATCACCGGGGCTGGCACCGTCAACGAAGACGGGACCTTTCAGGTTTCTGGCGGCATGTTCAGCGATGGTGTCGACAATGACGGCGGCGAGATCCAGATCATCGGCAATGCCACGGGCGATATCCGTAATGATGACGGCAATGCCGAGATCAATCCGGGCGTGACCTTGACCGGTGATGTAACCAACGGTGCCGATGGCGTCTTTGATCTGGCAACCGCAGCGGCCACAGCTGGGACGATCAATGGCAC
This sequence comes from Loktanella agnita, assembly GCF_046640325.1. Taxonomy (NCBI): domain Bacteria; kingdom Pseudomonadati; phylum Pseudomonadota; class Alphaproteobacteria; order Rhodobacterales; family Roseobacteraceae; genus Loktanella; species Loktanella agnita. The sequence goes on from NZ_JBJMBF010000010.1 coordinate 50,827, forward strand.
GCTGACCAATAATGGTGGTACCGCAAACCTGGACGGCACAATTGTCGGTCAGACGCTCAATACAGGTTCAACGGCTCAGATGAGTGTAGCGTCGGGGGATACGGCCAATTTCGGGATAACGCCTGCGGCCGGACTGACGAATTCGGGCGGTGCGACGTTGACAGTAAATGGCACTGTCTCTGGCACAATCAGCAACGAAGAAACGGGTAACATCGCACTTGATGGCGGCACTGTTGCCGCAGGTAGCGTGCTTGCGAATGTGGGTAATGTCAGTGTGAGCGGGCTCTCCTCATTATCGAATGGCACTGTGCAAAACAGTGGTACGTTCACTGTTGGTAGTGATTCCATCCTGCCTGAGACTTTCACCTCTACCGCCACTGGCTCGCTGACCAACCTTGACGGCGGCATGATGAATATTGCGAGATCGGGTATTCTCGACGCGCAGAATTTCACCAATGAAGGTGGTGGTGAGATCGCGCTGTACGGACGCATCGAGAACGCTATGACCAACGCTGGCACGTTGCTGTTCTTCGGTGATGATGTGTCGGACGATGGCCGATTGGCCGGTGAGGTGACCAACGCCACCACGGGTGTGATCACGCTTGGTAGTGGCGAGCTGAATTTTGGCGGGGGCTTGGTCAACAACGGGACAGTCAATGTGTCCGAGGCATCTTCTGAATTGGGCGATGTGGTTGCGATTGATGGCGGGCTTAGCGGTGAGGGCACCTTTGTTCTGGATATCAATCTGGCGCTTACGGATCCGGATAATGCAGCGGATTATGTGCAAGTTACAAACGGCGCGGCGACGGGTAATTTCACACTCGCATTTAACGTCACTGGCAGCGGCGCTGAACCTGTTGGCGGCGTTCTCGTCTTCGATGTGGAAGATGGGCAGGCGAACACTGTGGAGCTTACGGCGTTGAATTTGCCCTCGGGTGGTGAAGCTGTGCTTTATCAACTGTCCCAAGGGGAGGGTGGCGACTGGTTCGTTGGTAGCAGTATCAACCCGGCCATCGGTGGGCTCGCCGGTTCAGTGGTGTTGACGCAGTCGCTGATTGGTTCTGTGATTAACCGACCATCAAGCCCCTTTGTCAGCGGTCTGGCCTATGATGATCCGGACCCATGCGGTGCCGGGGTCTGGACGCGCGCAATTGGCGGTGAAGCTGATTCCAGTGGTGAGCTGACAAGTGCGAGCGGAAATCTGGACTATCGCGGTGAGGTTTCCGCCACCTATGCCGGTTTCCAGGCTGGCGGCGATATCGCCTGCTTCAACGGTTATTTTGATGGTTGGGATATTTCCTTTGGGGGGATTGCGGGGCTCAACCAAGGGTCCACCGAACAGCCCGTATTCGAACTTTCGTCCCGTGGTGGCGGGGGCGACGCACTTACTTTCGAACAGACCGATGTGCAGTCCAGCGTTACGAAATCCGATTTTGACCAGAAATACGGGGGTGTGTACCTGACCGGTGCCAATGGTGGTTTCTCTGTTGATTTGCAGTACCGGTTTGAACAGACTGATTTTACCGCCAGCAATATCGGCCTGGGTGGTCTGGCAGGGATCGGATTGACGGAAAGCGAATTCGCGAGCACTGCGCAGACGTTCAGCGGTTCTGTCAGCTATGCGATGCCGCTGGGGCGAAGTGATTTCACGTTCGTTCCGACATCAGGTTTTGCCTATACGGGCGTTGAGACAGACACGATCTACCTTGATGACGGCAGTACGGTAGATGTGCAGGATTTCACCTCTGAAACTGTCTTTGTCGGGGGCACGCTGTCGCGCACCCGGTTCGGTGGCGACAACGTTTCTGCGCTGACGCAGTTCGGTACGGTATCCTATTATCGCGACCTTGCAGACGCGCCGATTTCGATTTTTGACGATGCCGACAGTGATGAAGAAGACCTGCGCGAAATCACGACAGAAAACCTGCAAACCTATACAGAGTTCAGCGCCGGTGTGAACTACCTGCGGATTCTGCCGGTTGATGCGCCGCTGGGGGCCAAGCAGCTGACAGCAAGTCTGCGCGGTGATCTGCGCAATAGCGACCAGTTGGAAAGCTGGGGCTTGACCGGACAGCTGCGCGTGCAGTTCTGATGTATACCGGAAGTCCTGCCTTGACCCTGTTGGGCCAAGGTTCCAGACTTGCCGCGGTGGGGGTGTCTGTAGCATCCGTGGCGCAATAAATTGATTGGATTATCATGTCTTGGTTCAGCAAAGTCGCTTGGAAAGAAGGGCTTTTTCTTCAGCCGCAACATCTTCAGCAAAGCGACCGCTATCTTGAAAAGCTGATCCAGAGCCGGACCGATGTAATCACGCCCTATCCTTGGGGTTTGGTGGAAATGACGATTGATCGCGACATGGCGCAGCAGGGCCGTCTGGGCCTGCGCACAGTCGTGGGAATCATGCCCGATGGCACGCCTTTTGATGCGCCGAATGCCGGTGAATTGCCTGCCCCGGTCGAAGTTCCCGATGATGCCAAAGGGCTATATCTGTGGCTGACCCTGCCGGACCTGAGCCAGAATGGACGCGACGTGGGCCTTGGCCCCGATGCGGCGACCACCCGGTATTTGTTGTCATCCGATGCGGTGGCCGACAATGCCTCTGCCACGCGGGTAGAGCATCAGATTGAAACTGCGGTACCCCGGTTGGAACTGGATATCCGTAAATCTGCCAAGCCCGGTTACCAATGCGTGCGACTTGCCCGGATCAATGAGGTCCGTGATGGGGTGATTTCACTGGATGATACGGTGCCCCCGCCGGCGCTGGTTCTGACCGTTCATCCGGTGATCGAAGGCTATCTGAGCCGCGTGATTGGCTGGATGGAGGCGAAGCTGGGCAGCTTGGCCCGCTATGCTTCTGACCCGTCCGCTGGTGGGGGTATGCAGGCGACGGATTATCTGATGCTGATGGTTTTGAACCGTGAAATCACGGTTCTGCGGCATCTGACACATGGGCGGGCGGTACATCCTGAACGGCTGTATGAAAAGCTGATCGGTTTGGCGGGTGAGCTGTCGACCTTTGACAATGGCGAACGCATGGCGCGGGAATATAAACCCTATGACCATGGTGATCTGAAGGCGACGTTTACCCCGGTGGTGCAGGATATCCAGCGCCTGCTTAGCCGTGATGTGGGCCGGGCGACCCGCCTGGACCTGCGGCAAGTCCGCCAGAACTCTTTCCTGGCCGAGGTGCAGGACCGCAATCTGTTCCGCGATGCGACCTTCGTCATCGAAGTGGAGGCGAACAAATCCCTGACCCAAGTGCAGCAACAATTCCCTGAACTGTGCAAGGTCGGCCCCAACACCCGTATGTCGGAGATCGTCAAGAACAACTTGCCCGGCATCGGTCTTGTGCATTTGCCTAATCCGCCCCGGCAGATCAGAGTGATGTCGAGCAATGTCTACTTCCTGTTGGATAAAAAGACCCCGCTTTGGCAGGAATTTTCCATGGCACCTGCCATCGGGATGCATTTCGCAGGCGACTGGCCTGAGCTGAAGCTGGAGCTTTGGGCGATACCGGAGAAAGCGTGATGTCCGATGATGACAGTGACAAGACAGTCTTTGGTGTGCCGCTGCCGGGCGCGCGCCCCAAGCCGCCTGCGGATAATGATCGGACTGTGATTGGCGGGGCGCTGCCCCCGTCGCAGCCGCATCCTGTCCTGCGCCCGACCCCGCAGGGAGGCAACACTTGGCTGGGCGGCGCTGTTCAGCAGCCACCGGCAGGGGGGATGGGGCGACCGGACCAGCAATCGGATGGGTTCTTTCCTGATCTGCCCGGCAACGCGCCCGCGTCTGCCCCGTTGCAGACCCCCCGCATTTCCCTGCAAGAGGCCCTGCGCGCCAAAGGATTGGGCAAGGGCGGTCCGGCGAATCCACTGCTGGCTGCTGCGGCGAACCTGCTGATCCTGTTCGGCCGGTTGCGCACCGGCATGGTCGAGATGCAGGCCCAGCCGTTGATGGAACATGTCACCCGCGAGCTGGACCAGTTTGAACCGAACGCCATCGGGCGCGGCGCTGACCCGCATGAGGCACAGGTCGCGAAATACGCGCTCTGCGGTACGGCTGATGACATCGTGCAGAACTTGCCCGGCGCGGACCGAGGCGTGTGGATTCAGTATTCGATGGTCGCCCGCTTTTTCCAGCGGCGCGATTCAGGGGTTGGTTTCTTTCAAGAGGCTGAAAAGGCGATGCAGGCCCCGGGCCAGCGGTTCAACCTGCTGGAGCTGATGCTTGTCTGTCTGTCGCTTGGTTTCGAAGGGCAATATCGGACAGCGCCAAACGGGGCGGTTGAACTGGCTCGCATCAGATCGGCCATTTACGAAACCCTGCGCCGGGTGAAGCCGCGCCCGGACGAAGATATCTCGCATAGTTGGATGCCGGTGCTGCTGGGTGGGCGGCGAAAATTCGGCGGCGTGCCGATCTGGGTATTTGCCGGGGTCGCTGCGGCATTAGTGTTGGGGACTTTCGTCACTCTGTCGACCCTGATCAACCGCGATGCCAAGGCAGTGTCGGCCAGCTTGGTAGAAATGCATCCCAATGTGGACCGGATCACGCTGTTGCGCACCGCTCCGATTCAGACGTTCACGCCACCTCCGCCTGATACGAGTCAGTTGGACCGCATCCAAGACATGTTGTCTGACCAGATCGCCAATGGCGCAGTCGAGGTGGGCGAAAAAGGCGATTATATTTTCATACGTGTCGGGAATGCGCTGTTGTTCAATTCAGGCAGCGCCGAGGTAAAGCCCGCCTTCCGCGAAGTTGCGGGGATCATCATCAACGTCTTGAATGCCGAAGATGGGCCAGTACGTGTGTTGGGCTATACCGATGATGTCGGTCAGGCCAGCAACAACCAGGCGCTGTCGGTCAGGCGCGCCGAAGGGGTGGCCACGATCCTGCGCGCGGGGCTGCAAGGGCCGGAGTGCGTCAGAGAGACGATTACAGCCACTACGCCGGATGGACAGCAGGTCGAAGTCTTGCTGAACAATGATGACCCCGATTGCGTCAACCCCGCCGACCGGCTGACCGTCGAAGGCATGGGAGAGGCTGATCCGATTGGCGACAATACCACCCCCGAAGGCCGCGCGCTGAACCGCAGAGTCGAAGTCCTGCTGGCCCAGGAGGGCACGTTTTGAATATCTTTGCCAGAGTTTTCCGGATGTTGCGTTGGCGTCCCTGGATGAAAGTGCCGTTGCTGATCCTTGGTCTGATCGGTCTTGTACTGGGGATCTGGATTGGTCTGCCAATGATCGGCTGGCCGCCGCTGTCCACGATCTGGTTGCGGGCGCTGCTGACTGTGCTGGTGATCGGCCCAATCCTGATCATGCAAATTCTGCGTTGGCGCAAACGTCGCGCGGCGGCGCGTGAGCTTGAAAACGCACTGACCCCGGCAGAGCCCGAAGGTGACGGTGCGGTGCTGACAGAGCGTATGAACGACGCATTGGTCACGCTGAAAAAATCGGGCGGTGCTTCTTATCTTTATGATTTGCCTTGGTATGTGATCATCGGCCCGCCCGGTGCCGGGAAAACAACGGCGCTGCGCAATTCGGGTATCGAATTCCCGCTGTCCAATGCAGATGATGCTGGTGTGGTGTCGGGTTTTGGCGGGACACGCTATTGCGATTGGTGGTTTGCCGAAGATGCGATCCTGATCGACACGGCGGGGCGCTATACAACGCAGGACAGCGACAAGACCGCCGATGAAAGCAGTTGGCAGTCTTTCCTTGAATTGCTTAAGAAATCGCGGCCCAACCAGCCGATCAATGGTGTCATTCTCGCGTTTTCTATCGAAGACATGATGACAGCCACGCCCGAAGAGCTGACCCGCCATTCCGAGATCGTGCGCGCCCGGCTGGCCGAGGTGCACGAAAAGCTGCGGATTGATTTTCCTGTCTATGTGCTTTTTACAAAATGCGACCTGATTTCAGGTTTCCGCGAGTATTTCAGCAGTTTCAGCGTAAACCGGCGCAAAGGTGTCTGGGGCGTGACCTTTCAGACCAAGGACCGCAAGGCCCAGACCCATGAACAGGTGCCCGACGAATTCGACAAGCTGGTGTCACGCCTGTCTGATGAAATCATCGACCGGCTGACCGAAGAGCCCGATGGTATCAGCCGCATCGCCATCTTTGGCCTTCCCGGCCAAATGGCGCTGTTGCGCGACAATGTTTCGGACTTCCTGCGCCGCGTGTTTGAGCCGACCCGCTACAAGACCAGCGCGATCCTGCGGGGGTTCTATTTTACCTCGGGCACCCAAGAGGGCACGCCGATTGACCAGGTGCTGGGGGCGATGGCGGGCAATGATCAGGCCGCTGGGGCCTTTGCTCCCGCTTTCATGTCCGGTCAGGGCAAGAGCTTTTTTCTATACGACCTGCTGCGAAAGGTCATCTTTGAAGAACGTGATTGGGTCAGTCACGATGTGCGCGCCGTGCGGCGTACGCAGATCCTACGTGCCTTTGGCCTCTCGGTGATTGGTCTGACGACGGTGGCGGCGCTGACCGTTTTTGGCGTCAGCTTTTGGCAGAACCGCGCATTGGTGCAGACCGCCCAGACAGAGGCGCGTGCCTATGAAATTCAGGCGCAGGACGAGCTTGCGAAGACAGAGATCGACGATCGTGATCTTGCCCCGATCCTGCCCCATCTACAGCGCATGCGGATGATGCCCGCCGGTTTTGGCGATGACGCGATGGCGACACGCTGGCAGAAATTTGGCTTGGGTCAGCGGGGGCGCATTCAGGCATCGGCGACTGATGCTTATGCAGATTCGCTGGAAACCATGCTGCGTCCGCGTCTGATTTTGGATGTTGAAAACCGGCTGCCGCAATTGCGCGCCGATGGTGAACCGTCAGAGATTTATCGCGCGCTCAAGGTCTATATGCTGCTTGCTGGACAGGGTGCCCGCAATGATGATGAGGCGGTAAAGCTGTGGTTTGACGAAATTTGGCGTGCCGAATTCGGCGCTTTCAACGAATTCAACCAACGCGAACAATTGACCGCCCATCTGGACGCCATGCTGTCGCTGGACGACACCCGAGATATTTCAGTACCGATTGATGACGAGGCGATCAGGCTGGCCCGCAATGCCATCGTCCGTATGTCACTGGCTGATCAGGCTTATGCGATTATCTCGGACCGGGCGCGGGCCAATGCGGGGCTAGAGGACCTGAGCCTGATTGACATGGCCGGCAGCGAGGCGCGCATCGTCTTTGTGACCCGTGACGGGTCCGATCTGTCGCAGGTCGGGGTGCCGGGATTGTTCACCTATGAAGGCTACTGGAGCTATTTCTTTGACCAGCTCAGCCAAATTGGTCAGGCGCTGGAAGACGATAAATGGGTGTTGGGGGAACAGGCGGACGCGGTCAATTATGACGAGCAACTGGCCGGGTTGGAACGCGCCGTGCATCTGCGTTATCAGCGTGAATTCGAAGCCGCGTGGGAAAACATGTTTGACCAGTTTGAACTGGCAAATCTGTCCGCCGATAAGCCGCGCTATGACACGCTGGGCGTGGCCGCATCGCCTGTGTCGTCACCGCTTTTGCTGCTCGCGCGGGAAGTGGATGCGCAAACCTATCTGGTGCGCGAAATCGAAGAACTGGCCGAGCTGGGCCCTGAAGCGTTGGCCACTGGTAATGTCAGTGGTGATGTGGGGCAGCAGGTCTTTTCACGGTTTCGCAGCCGGTCCAGCGGCATCCAGCGGATCTTGGTGGATTCGATGTCTAGCAAAAGTCAGGCGCGGGTGAACGGCACTGCCGAAACCCCGACCCGCGATGTGGAACGGCTGACCGAACAATTTGCAAAATGGCATGACCTGATGTCAGGGCCACAAGGCCAGCGCCCGATTGATGTGGTGCTTGGCAATTTGCAGGCGCTGCATGAGAATTTTCGCATTGCGCAATCAAGCCCGGCGGCGGCTGGTTTTTTGCCGCAGTTGATCAGTAATCTGACGGTGCAAACCTCGCGCCTGCCCGACAAGATGGCTGAGTTCATGTTGCATGCAGAAGAGGATTTCCGCAACGAAACCAGCAATGCCACGATTGAAGAAATGAACGCGGTTCTGAACCGCGACATCGCCTTTACCTGTCAGGAAGCGATTGCGACCTCATATCCCTTTGCCAATACCAGCCGACAACTGGCCTTGTCAGAGTTCGGGCGCTTTTTCTCGCCCGGTGGGGAGTTGGACCGTTTCTTTAATGAATATCTGGCAGAGCATGTGACGCGTACGGCAGACGGCCTGCAAATCCGGCCTGGCAGCGCATTGGCCGACCGGCTGTCGCCCAATGCAATCCGCCAGTTTGACCGTGCCGAACGCATCCGTCGCGCCTTTTTCGGGTCTGGGGGGACGTCACCAGAGGTCGCGGTCACTGTGCGCTATGTCAGCGGTCACAGCTCTATCGACGAAGTCCAGATCATGGTGAATGGTGAATTCAAGGTCACCGGACCCAGAGCACCCGCGGTGACATTCAACTGGCCCGAAACCGGGACCCAAAGTCAGGTTGTGATCTTTCCGGCGAATGGAAGTCGTGAAACCGGCATTGCGGGCAAAACCGGTCCTTGGTCCATTATTGATCTGATGCAGAAGGCGCAGCGCAATCCGCGCGGGAATGCGGTTGATCTGACCTATCAGATCGGCGGGCGGTCGGTCACGCTGGAATTTACCTTTAACGCCATCAACAATCCTTTCACGATGCCAGAGTTGCAACAGTTTAGCTGTCCGCAAAGTGTGGATTGACGCATGACTGGCGCGCCGCATAGCCATGAAGAGCTTACAGGCCTTTTTGCTGGGTTCTACGGCAAGCATCCGCATTTTGGCGATTTCGTCACGGCGGGTCTGTCATCTGCGGCTTCTGCTCATCTGGAACGCTGGCTGAACCTGATCCTACCGGAACTGCGGGACGGTGTCGCTGACACATGGGAGGCGCATTATGATGCCGCCCCGGTCATGCGGATTTGGATCGGCCCGGCCCTGATCCCCGAAGGCCGTGGGTTTTGCGGAACCCTGTCAGCAGCACGTGACAAAGTAGGTCGCCGCTTTCCACTGCTGGCCGGGGTGGAAGGGGCTGCAATTGATCCGCCTGCTGTTGATCCTTCTCAGGATTTTTACGACCAGATTGATGCATTCCTGACGGATTATGTCCGAGGGGATGAAGACGCGCGTGGTTTGGCGCAGACGTTTGCGTCCGCCATTTTACCTGTCGTGACCCCGGCTGATCCTTTGATGGCCACAGATTTCTGGGCGGCGCGGCAGGATGGCGATGCGGCCCGGCTTTGGTCTGATGTGGCAGAGGCTGACCGGATGAGGTCCGCCGCACATCGCACATATATCTGGCGCACCGCGCCGCATGGGTCTGCGCTTTATGTCACTGACGGGTTGCCGGGGGCGGCTGTGCTGGCCTGGTTGATGGGCGCACCCTTTACGCCGCCCGGGCAAGAGGGGGCGTAGACGGATATGAGCGTACAGACCGAGCATTTTCTGATCGAAACCGGCGGTGCTACCGACACCGGGCGGGTCCGTGACCATAATGAAGACAGCTATCTTACCAAGCCGGAATTTGGCGTTTGGGTTGTGGCCGATGGGATGGGCGGACATGCTGCGGGCGATTTCGCCAGCCAGACCATCGTGGCGGAGCTTGGCTCTATCGGTTTTGCCAGTTCGGGCGAAGATCTACAGGCGCGTTTCATGGAGCGTTTGGGACGGGCGCATAACCGCATCGTCGATCACGCGGCGTCACTGGGCGGTGGCACGGTTGGTGCGACGTTGGTCGCGCTTTTGGTGCATGACACGGAATATATCTGCGTCTGGTCCGGTGACAGCCGGATCTATCGTTGGCGCAACGGTGAACTGACCCAACAAACCAGCGACCACACCGAAGTGCGCGAATTGCTTGAGGCCGGGCTGATTTCGGCTGAAGAGGCGGAAAACTGGCCACGGAAGAATGTAATCACACGCGCCATTGGCGTATCGGACAGGCCAAATTGCGATGTGACCAGCGCCACTCTGGAAGCAGATGATATGTTCCTGCTGTGCTCTGACGGGCTGACCGAACACAACAACGACGCGGATCTGGCACAGGCTATGGCGTCGGGTCTGGAGCCGCAGGCGATTTGCAATGGGTTGATCGCGCAGACCTTGGATCGTGGGGCAAAGGATAACGTGACCGCAATCGTGATGCGCTGCGTCGCGGCGGAATACGTCATGCCTGCGTTCGATTTCGAAGGGTAGCCGATGGCCGAGGACAAAAATAATCCAGCGCCCGATCCGGACAAACCTGAGGCCGTTGATGATGACCGCACGCGGATTGCCACGGGCCCTGTGACGCCCGTTGCGTCTGACAATGACAAGACCGAAATATCCGATATTGCGGTTTCGGATGCTGCCGGGACCGACGATCATACCCGTATCGCGCCTGCGCCGGTAACCCAACCGGACCGGGTGCCGGAACCTGCGCCGGTCGCGGCCCCTTCTGTCCCGCCAGTGCCAAAACCTGCACCTGACGTACCGCCTGCGCCTCGCGGCGGCCAGCATGCGCCGGTGCCTATCGGGACGCTGATCAACAACAATTACGAGATCAAACAGCTGATCAATGCTGGTGGCATGGGCGAGGTGTTCCGGGGTGAGAACGTCTTTACCGGGGACGCCGTCGCCATCAAGATCGTGCTGCAATCGCTGGCACATGACGAAAAGGTCGCTGCGCTATTCATGCGCGAAGCACGGGTGCTTTGTCAGCTCTCTGATCAGGCGATCGTGCGTTACTATAACTTTGTGAAGGATGCGGCGCTTGATCGGTTCTGTCTGATCATGGAGTTCATTGAGGGCATCGCGCTCTCTGATCATATCCGCGATGTCGCGCCGCTGAGCCTGCATCAGGCGGTCGGGTTGATGCGCCGCGTCGCCGCCGGGCTGGGCCGGGCGCATCAGATGGAGGTGATCCACCGCGATCTGTCACCTGACAATGTAATGCTGCGTGGCGGGTCGGTTGATGACGCTGTGCTGATTGATTTTGGCATCGCGAAATCGGCGGAAATGGCTGAAAGCACGCTGCATGGGCAGCTTGCCGGTAAGTTCAAATATATCTCGCCCGAACAGCTGGGCCATTTTGGTGGCGCAATCGGGCCGCGCACGGATATCTACGGGCTGGCTCTGATGATGGCGGCTGCCTTACGAGGCAAGCCGCTGGATATGGGAGCTTCGGTGGTCGAGGCTGTGAACGCCCGCCGTGAAATTCCGGACCTGAGCGATATCGACCCGGCCTTGCGCCCGCTTCTGGCCCACATGCTGGAACCCGATCCGAACGACCGGCCTGCGCGCATGTCGGATGTGATTGCGCTTTTGGATGATCCGTCGGCCATTCCGGCACAATATGGCACTGCTCGCCCCGTCACGCAGACAACACCGCCTAAGCCTAGTCCGGTTATCGCCGATGTGCCGGGGCTAAGCCAGCCGCCGGGCCGTGCGCAGACGACTGGTGGTTTTGGTGGGGGGGCTGCTGGCAAGTCGGATCCGGCATCGCAAAGCCCGTTTGGTGAAAACACGGGCTTGCCACCGTCATCTGTCGCGTCGTTGGATAATGATGGTGGTGGCGGTCTTCTGCGCTGGCTGCTTGTGTTGTTGGTTCTTGCGGGTGTTGGCGGTTTCATTGCTTGGCAACAGGGGCTGCTTGGCCCCGCCGGTGTGACACCCGTACAAACTGAGCTGGCACAGGAGGCAACGGATGGTCGGTCGGCGCTGGACCCATCGACGCGCGAAGGGTTTTTGGCTGCCTGGCCTGATCAAGATTGCACCTATGTGACCCGGATACCGTCCGGACCCAATAGCGGGCTGATTGCAGGTTTCGCGGCGACAGCTGACAGCTTTGCCACGCTGCCCGATGACTATGACGGGGCATTTGGCGCGCGTCCGGCAGTGTTGGAAACCGTGATCAGCGATGCGCAGTGCCCGGTCCTGACATTATCCGATGCCTTGCGTCAAAAGGGATCGGTGCCGCCAATTGTGACGCTGGACAGCACTGTTATGGCAAGCGAGGGGGCAATTGTGGGCCGTGTCAGCAACCGGCGTGCGCGGCCTGTCTGGCTGGCGGTGGTGCTGACGGATGGCGGTGTCTACAACTTGTCTGATCGGCTGACAGAGCAGGCAGATGGCAGCGCGACATTCTCTCTTAGCCTCGCGGCAGAGGAAGGGTCTGCAGCACAGCCGCAACTGGTGATCGCGGTCGCCTCTGACAAGCCGTTGCTTTCTGCGGCGGCCTCGCAGGATGGGGCACCTGCCACGAGACTATTGCCGTTGATTGAAGCAGAGCTGACAGGTCGCGATGATCCGCGCGCGGGTGCTGCGGTTGCAGGGTTTGAACTACGCCCCTGATTATAGCGTTTGACGAAATACCTGAGACATGACGTATCTGCTAACGCGTTGAAATCTATGGTTTCAGGCAGCGTGAGATGTTTCAGTTTTTTCGCATAACGTTTTAGCGCAGGTTAAAGGGCACAATGACCAGCGGTGTTTCGGGTGGCAGCTCTTCCCGCAGGGCGGCGAAGAATACATCTGCCAGCTGTCCGTTTTGGTCTGCAATCGCCGTAGGTCGCCCTGCCGTTGCGAGCGCGATGAGCGTTTGGCTGGTGTCACGGGCCGGTCCGGCACGACGCAAGGGTATCTCGAACGGGGCGGCATTCCCGGTGAAGGACAGATATTGTGTGACGTCTTGTACGACACCGTTGTCGTCAACGATCAACAGCAGGATATAGCGCCCTGCGGTGTTTCCGATGGTGCCGGTCAGCATCGTGTTATTGTCGATCACTGTCTCATCTAGACTGATCGACAGGCGAAACGCCGGGTAAGCTGCGCTTTCTCGCACGAAATTCAGCGCTGCACATTGCCGGTTGTCGACGAGTGTCGTGCTTTCAGTGGGGGCAGGCGTCAAATCGGCAAGGACGGCATTTGCGAAACCTTGCATCGCTAGCTCATCCGCGGCGATCATTGACAGGTTTGGCGCGCCACCGCTGCCTTCTTGCGGCAGGGCAAGCAGGCAAGGTTCCGACAAGCGGGTTCTGATCCGGGTGACAAGCGCGCTGACAGTGCTGCCAGCGGTCGGACCGTTCGGCGTCGGGGCCTGCGCTGCACGTTGTGGGGGCGGTGGCCCAGCAGTGGTTTGGCGTGGTTGCAGGCTGGTGGGTGTGAGAGGGGCAAGCGTGGTGACACCTTGCGGTGCGGTCGTTGCGACAGGGGCCAGCGGTACGGCGGTGTTGTCCTGTGGGCGCAACGGGCTGAGCGGCTGGATCGCTGCTGCTGTCTCTGCTGAAAGGGGGGCAAGCACTTGCGGGGTCAGGTCGGGCGTAACAGTACTTTCTGGTTCTGGTTCTGGTTCTGGTTCTGGTTCTGGTTCTGGTTCTGGTTCTGGTTCTGGTTCTGGTTCTGGTTCGGGCGCTACGATATCAGGCGCTGCCGGTTCTGGCGCGGGCGGGGTTTCGACCAGCGGCAGGTTGCTTTCCGGCTGCGGCGCGCGGGCGGCAAGCTCTCCTTCTAGAATGATTGTGCTGATCGTGATTTCAGGCTCTTCCCTGCGCTGGCGACCTAGCGGGTCGAGCCCGGCCAGCAGATCAAACATGAAGACTGCAGCACCCAGATGAACCAAGGCAGAGGCACCGAATGCCTCTGCCCAATGCAGAGAACGACGGCGTTTGCCCCCGAATATCACGGGCGCACCGTCCGGCGGAGGGTGACAAGTTTAATTTCCACATCCCGCAGCGCATCCCGGTTCATGATGTCGATCAGGGCAGAGGCCGGAGCCTCGCGACCGATCAGGATATGTAGGGTGACAGGCGCGTCCAGCGCAGCCACGGCCACACCCAGCAGGTCGGGGGCCACGGGCACCCCATCCAGTTCCCAAATGGCATCGTCACGAACGATCAGGATCGGCGCGGGCAGTTGATCCAGCGGCAGTTCCGTTGTTTCAGAAATCTCGACCCCTTCGGTCGGCGGGTTCAAAAGCTGCCCTGTCGCCAAAAAGAAGAAAATCAGCAGTAGAACGATATTGACGATGGCCAGTGACACATCAAGCCCGACAGGTTTGTGGCGGCGGGGCAGGGCGCGGATCATGACGCCCCCGTCTTGGCCAATTGCACGGCGCTGACACCCGCCGCCGTCAGGGCCTCTAGCACAGAGGTCAAATCCTGCACCTGCGCGGACGTCTGCATAACCAGTACGATTTCAGCCGCTTCATTCTGCGCGACTGCGGCAGCAAAGGCGGAGAGCTGATCAAAGGGGATCGGTTGACCATTCGCGATGATCTGACCCTGTTCCACACTCCAGATCTGGGCGTTGGCCCCCGGTAGAACCGGTTGCTCATCGGGTGTGGATTGGCTGGGATCATTCGCGGCGCTGCCCGGTTCAGCCCCGGTGCGGATGGTGAGCAGCGCATAGGGCGTCAGGCTGGATGTCAGCATGAAAAAGATCAAAAGCTGAAACATCGCATCTGCCAGCGGGGTCAGCGCAAACCGATAACGGGTCGTCGAACGCGGTTGCATCACCGGATGCGTGCGCGACGTATATGCCTCGGTTCGGTCGGACATCAGCCGGTTCTGGCGTCAACGCGCCCATTGATTGCAGCTGAAATCAGCGCCTCGATTGACTGGCGCTCGGATTCGATGCGGCCTTCCAGCCATGTCGCCACGAAGAATGTGACCAGCGCGATAGCCAGTCCGGCGGCAGTGGTGGTCAGCGCTGTCCAGATGCCACCAGCAAGCAATGCGGGATCAACCGCGCCTTCGGTGCCTGCAAGCGTGCTGAACGCGTCGATCATCCCGATCACTGTGCCCAGCAGACCCAGCATCGGGGCGGCTTGGACTACGGTTTCCAAAAGACGCATCCGGCTGGTCATCGCAGAGAGTTCAACGATGGCAGTCTGGCGGCCAAGTTCTTCGGCAAAGGATTGATCGTCGGGACGCGCCCGCAAGCCGGTAAAGACAGCCTGCAAGACGCGTGCCAGAACGGATGTACGACCTGCGGCGGTTTGCATGGCTGCATCGGCACGGCCGCCCAGCCAATCATTCAGGATCGCCTCGGCTTTGGTGGTCTGACCAACCCCCAGCCGGGCAAACTGGAAGGTTTTGAAAAAGGCAACCGTGACCGCCATCATCGACATGATCGCCAGCGCGGCAAACACGATGATAGTCGGGGTGTTGAGTGCGGAAAGATCCGGCGCGTTCATAAATATTCCCTTGCTGCAAAGAGATCAGTGCAAAGCTGCATCAAATACCGAATTGGATCGCCCCACGGGAGGAGGTTTCAAGACTGGACATACAGAAGTCGCCCACGCCACCATCGGCCAGATCACAAACGGTGACGATGTTCACCGTGATGCGGGATATGTCGGTGCAAGACCGTCCGCCAAGGTCAAACTGCACGATCTTTGTTTTGCCGTCGACGATGTCTCCGAATTCCAACACCAGCAGATCGGTTACGATGGCCTGCGTGTCGAACACGCCCACCTGATAGGATATGCCGCTCAGATCCTGACCGGTGTTGTTCACCGCGACATAGGTCAGACGGCAGCCGCCCTCGGCGATTTCGGCGGCGTTGTTCAATTGCAGCGAAAAGGTTGCTGCGGGGGCGTCCTGGGCAAGTGCAGGCGTTATGGTCGTCAGGGTGAAAACCGCAGAATAGACGCTTTGCAGGAAATGTTTTAAAACCATCAGGTCCCTCACCTAAGTCAATTATACGCAACAGTATTTACTGTCACGCAGAGAATGCTATGCGGGATTGGGCCGTATCAACCGGCGGGTGTCAACACGCGTTTCGACTTTTATCTTGGATGGGGGGTAGCGCAGGGCCCCGATTGATGATGGTCTCACAGGCTCAGCGAAAGACACCGATTGACCACGTGCTTTGAAGCAGAGTGCGATCTTTGCGTATCGATTCATTCGCCGGGGCCGCGCTGGTCTGTCCCAGATCTGTGATTTCCATCGGGGGAATGGGGGAGGTTTCGTTGATTTCAACGGGGAAATCTTCGGCCTCTGGGCTACCAAAAGCGCTGAATTTCAGAATAGGGGTGGGTACTTCGGCGGTATCAGGTTGGGCGGTGGCGGCGGACGGCATTGCGGTCAAAAGGGCGGCAATCGTCATCGCACCAATCACGGAATGATAGAAAAGTGCCATTGTTGAACGCTCTCACTTTTACAGATCTCTGATTACACTAGCATAATATGCTTGACCGTTGTCGTATTTTTTCACTGGTTTGGCAAAGATATAGTGTTAACGACCGTTGTTTTTTCGTAAATGTGGCTGATGGCGCTGAAAAATCCGATCCTGACATCTTTATTCTTGGCCATGCTCTGCGGGCTACCTGTCAGGGCGGTGGCGCAGTTTGCAGTGTGCAATCAGTCGTTTGACGTGGTCAACGTTGCGATAGGTCAACACGAAGAAGAAGGCTTTGTCACGCGTGGCTGGTGGACCATCGGCCCCAACCAATGCGCCAATGTGATCCGTGATGAGCTGACAGCGCGCTATATCTATGTTTTCGCACAAGATGTTTTCGGCAACGAAATCCTGAACGGTGCAACCCCGATGTGCATTGCGCAAAAGCGGTTTGTCATTCAGGATGAAGTCAATTGTCTGTTGCGGGGATATCTTGACGCAGATTTTCTAGAGGTCGACACCCAGAAAACAGAGCGCTGGACCCTTTTCCTGTCGGCTCCGCCGTAGCAGGATGACAGGGCAAGAGGATGTGAAAGAGGCGATTACGGGACGATGCGGCAGAACAAAGCCATCATCCGATTTTTAGCAGGCTGTGCGGTGGCGTTGATGGCCCTACCTGCGCTCGCGGATCGTGCTCTTGTTGTGGCCAATTTTGATTACCCTGATGCGCCTGCCGCAGGACCATTGCGCGACCGGGCGCTGGCCTTGTCTGAAACTTTGCTGGGGCTTGGGTTTCAGGTCGTGCGTCTTGAAAATCCCGATCAGGCCGCGCTTGACGCCGCTGTCGCAACGCTGGGCGATGCCGATGAGCCGGTCGTTTTCTACTACGCGGGTCGCAGTGTTGAAGACGCGGGGCGGACCATGCTGCTGGGAACCACCGCAGGTCAGGACATAGCTTTGGTGGATGTGGTCGACAGAATGCATCCTGTCCGGCGCGATGTGACGGCGGTGTTTCTGGACTTTTGCAGCGCTGGCGCTGTTGCATCACCCGCGCCAGTTGACCCTGTGTCTGAGCCGCCGCAGGTGGGTACAGCGCCGCTGCCGGATCGGGATCATGTGTTGATCGCCGTCTCGTCAGATTGCGCCCTGACCGACACCACGCTGACAGAGGTGCTGATCGACCGGCTTCAGGTGCCGGCGCTGGATATCAAGCAGCTTCTTGAGGGGAGCGATATATCCGTGCAGTCCACCGTGACGCGTCCATTCGCATTCCGGCCTGCCGAAAGCGGTATGAAACTGACGGCGGCGGATTATCTGATGCTGGACAGCCTGCCACCGGATGAACAGGCGCAGATGATCGCGCTATGGGCAAATGCGGGGATCGCGGTGGATCGTGTTGGTGCGCAGACACCCCAATCCACTGTGCCGCAACCGGTGCGCCGCGATACCGTAGTCGCAACCGAACCCGTGCGCCCGGTCACTGGCGGCGTGACGCTGGTCCCGCTTGCGCCGCAGCCCACAACAATTGTCAGCAGTGGTATCCGGCTTAACCCGGCTACACCGCAGCCTGCATCAATCAGCCGCCCGGTGCCCGGCACGGGCGGGTTGCCCGAACCATCAATCATCGTGGGCTTTGCGCAAGAAGAAACAGCAGCGAGTTTTGCTACCGCGCCCGCCGATGTCGGGCCGTTTTCTGGTGCGATCATCGCTTACACGGACCTCGCGGGTCGCCGCGCCTTGCGGCAGTCTGATCCAGACCTTTTCGCCAACCTGCTTGACAGCGGCGCGCTCGACCCGCCGCAGGCCGAACTGATAACGGCGCTGCAAACTGAACTGGCCCGCATGAACTGTTATAATTCGACTATCGACGGGCAATGGGGACCGGGATCGCGCGCTTCGGTCGGGCGGTATTATGAACAGATCGGCGGGGCCGCGCCCTCGCAGGATCCGGATGTGCGGATATTCCGCCAGATCGCCCTGCGTGATGACGTGACTTGCCCCGCTGTTCGGACTGCCGCCCCAGCCCCGCGTGCCACCACGTCACAGCCTCGTCAGGCCGCCCCGGCACCTGCAGCCCCGGCGCCGGCCGCCACGCCACCACGGGTGATCAACCGCGACCGTGGCGTCGGCGTGGGCGTCGGCGTGGGCCGCTAAGATCATAGACCGATGGAGGTCGATCCGCAGTTCCGCCAATCTCGGGCCGCATCGCGCAAACGACGCCAGCAAAGACGGCTGCAATTTGTCATGATCGGCGGGGGCGGGGCGCTGGGTCTTGCTGCCATCGGTGCGCTTGTGCTGTGGTTGGGGCAGCGCCCTGATGAGCCCTCGGCCCAGATATCTGGTGATAACGAGCAGATCGTCCAACTGGAAACCGAAACACCTGCTGGCGCGGTGCATGTCGCGACACCCTTTGTGGATATTCCCGGCGACCCGATGATCCTGCGATTTGAGACCGGCGATGCACAAGCGGCCAAGTCCCTTGCTGGGCCGAATGCGCTGGATGTCGGGCGGTTTGGCTTTCCGCGCCCTGACCGGTTTGCACTGATCAATGAAGAGCTGGTCTTGCAGGAAAGCCAGTTGATGACTGCGCTCCCCTCCAGCCGTGAGGATTTCGCCTTTTTCCAAGCCCAGCGGCGGCAATCGCTTGACGTGCAACCCACGCTACCGGCCCTGATCACCACACCCGATGTCGCCACAGGCGAAACGGCGGGCGAGGTCATCACCGTGGCTGATGATGATAGCAGTTTTGGGCAGGCACTGGGTGGTGGAAGGGATGACGGGCCGCTGACCTATGTGAACACGCGCATTCAGAACACGACATCTGTTGCCTTCCTGCGTCCTGAACCCGCACGTCAGAAACTGTCGCGCGATCTTGTGCTGCGGCTGGATTTTACGCGCGCACTGGATGAGGTTCTGACCGCCAATGGCTTTACCTCATCCATGGCGGATGAATTGTCCACTGCCGCGCAAGACCTGATCCCAGAGCTTGCCAATATCACGACAGAAGGCGGCTTGCCGCCGGGCACAATCATCGCCCTGCGTTACCGCCCTATCCCCGATGCGCCAGAACCGCTGCAAATCTCTTTTTACGGGCCGGACGGATATATCAATTCGCTCGCCCGGCGTGGCACGGTGGGGTATGTGCAATCTGCCGATCCGTGGCTTGATGATGATCTTCTTCAACTTGCGGGACCGGAACAATTCAGCGCCGACCGGCAGGATTATCGCCTGCTTGATGCAGTCTATAGCGCGCTGATCCGCAACGGCGTTCCCACAACGCTGGTAGGCGAACTCATTGTGCTATTTTCGCAATCCTACGATCTGGAGGCGATTGCCGCCGTTGGTGACCGTGTCACGGTGCTTTACGCGCCGGACGGGCCCGCCGGGTCAGGGCAGATCGCCTTTGTCGGGGTGTCGGGGCCATCGGGCGATATGCCGTGTTATGTCGCCCTTAAATCCGGTGCCGGGCCACAGGATTTCGCTTGTTTCAGTCAGGATGGGCAGCGCGGCGGCGGGGGCGGCAGGGCGTTCCTGACGCCGGTGCAAGGGACGCTGTCATCGCCCTATGGGCCACGGTTCCATCCTGTACTGAAAGAGGTCCGGCTGCATGGCGGTGTCGACTGGGCGGCACCCATTGGCACGCCTGTCATTGCCGCGCTCCCCGGCCGGATCGCGGTTGTGGGTGACGGCGGTGGCTATGGGAATGTGGTCTATATCGATCATGCCAATCGGGTGCAGTCGCGTTATGCGCATTTGGACCGCTTTGCGCTGACGGCCAAGGTTGGGGCGCAGGTCAATGCGGGTGATTTGATCGGCTATGTCGGCACAACGGGGCGATCCACCGGGCCGCATCTGCATTTCGAAATTCGACAGGATGGGGCAGCGATCAACCCATTTGCCCTAGGCGGTGGCGGTACGATGGTGGCCTCGGTGGCGGTCGAGGCGCTGACCGATCAGATTATTCGCGTCGAAAGCGCGGGCAACGCCAATGCGCGCAATCCGCTGTCGACGGCTACAGGGTTGGGGCAGTTCATCGAAAGCACTTGGCTGCGGATGATGCGTGACTACCGGCCTGACCTGACGCGGACGATGAACAGGGCAGAGCTGCTCGCGTTGCGGACTGATCCGACATTGTCGCGAGCCATGGTGCAGAACCTCGCCCGTGAGAATGAAAATTTCCTGCGCGGGCGGGGTCATCCGGTGGATGCAGGCAGGCTTTACCTGGCGCATTTTCTGGGGCCAGCCGGGGCAAGCACGGTACTGGGGGCCGAAGATACGCAGACCGTGCTTGCGGTGATGGGGGCGGCGGTGGTGCGGGCGAACCCGTTCCTTACAAATTATACCGTTGCTGATCTCAAGGCATGGGCGCAGCGCAAGATGCGCGGAGCGGGATCCGGTGGTCCGCGGCGTCAGCCGCTGCCGCCGGAAATTCGCAGCTATATTCAGGTGATTGATGCGCTGTTGGCGCAAGACGTGTGATCCTACCTTATCCCGATATCGCGATAGAGATGGTGGCGCTGTTCGGCCGCCTCACGTTCAAGCTGGATATTGCTGTGCGGGATGCGGTGGTTGGGCCAGTGATCATGGGCGTCCCATCTTTCCTGCCGCGTTGCGGTAAGCATTGCATCTGCGAATATTGATAGCATGACTTTTCCTTTCCGGGTGCTGATGGGGTGAAAATAGGGGTATTGCCTATGTCATGCGACTCTGAAAGAATTTCGAAATGTTAGCTGTACTATCATAATGGATTGGCGGGACATCCCCTCGCTCGCGGCGCTGCGCGCGGTTGAGGCTGCGGCGCGTTGCAGGTCATTCAGCAAAGCAGCGGAAGAATTGAATGTGACCCATGCAGCCATCGCCCAGCATCTGCGCGCGATCGAGGCGCAACTGGGTGCGGCGCTGATGCGGCGCGAAGGGCGGGGAATGGTGTTGACTGATACGGGCCGTCAGCTTGGTGGGTCGCTGAGCGAGGGGTTTGGCATCATCGCAAGCGGCGTGCGGGCCGTCGCGGCAGAGGTTGCGGACCGCCCCCTGTCCATCAGCGTGACCCCCAGCTTTGCAGAAAACTGGCTGATGCCCCGGTTGGCGGGTTTCTGGGCGACGCATCCGGGGCTGGGGTTGTCGATTAATCCTTCGACGGGTGTGGTTGACCTGCGGCGTGATGGGTTCGATTTGGCGATCCGCTATGGCCAAGGCGATTGGCTGGGGGTGCAGGCCACGCGATTGGCAGATGCCGACTTTACGGTCATCGCCGCGCCATCGTTACTACAAGGGCGCAAGGCGCAGTCACTGGCGGATGTCAGCGATCTGCCTTGGTTGTTCGAATTGGTGCACGGCGAGGCGCGCCAGTGGGTCACTGAAGCAGGCCTGAACATCGCCGATTGTCAGATGAACGAGGTTGCGACGCTTAGCATGTTGTTATCAGCTGTGCGGGCCGGTGGTGGTGTGTCGGTCGCCTCTAGCGCGCTGGTGGCAGATGATATCGCGGCAGGGCGGCTGGTCGCGGTGGTGTCGGAACGGCGCGAAGGATTGGCCTATTACATCGTGCACCCGCCGGATCGCCTGACCGACCCTGCCCGTATTTTCAAGAAATGGCTGCTGACGCAAATGGGGTAGGCGATGCGCATAACGCACCGCCCGTTTTTGCCACCGGTCACGGCAAATGCGACCTGCATTTAAAGATCGTTGAGGCCCGCCCATTGTCCTCTCCAAAGGCATACGCAGGCAAATGTGCGCCTAGCAAGAAACGCGCCAGATTTGACAGATCAGGTTTGTTCTTGGGATCGCGAATAGCGAAGACTATCGCTTCACTGATCATCCAATCTAGTCTGCGGATTTCCACCTTCTTCCATTAATCCGCAGTCAATTCGATCCAACGGGTATACATCTTTAACAATGATTGCTGATGTAATTCAGGTAGGGTGGGTCAAGACCCACCTTACGCGGCTGCTCACCCGCTCATTAAATGCAGTTGTCGGAACTTGTTGCTGACGCCAGAAACCTATTCCGCGTTACATAACGCCTTGCAATCGCCGCCTAAGTCCAAAGCCCGGTGTTTGTGTCCAGTAGATACTGCGAAAATATCGGGCCGCAGGCGGCCCCGATGGCGCGGGCGTTGCCGCCGATGGTGCCTGCTGCGATGTGTGGCGGTGTCAGCCCACGCTTGTCCTGTGTGACGAGATAGCGTTGCACCCGCTCTACAAGGGCAGTTCTGATGTCGGGCGGAAAGGCTCCGTCGATCAGGATTGCCTCAAAATCTATGACAGAGCAGACTGACAGGCTGGCCTTGGCCAGTTCCTGCGCGGTTTCGCCCAGCCACGGATCAACATAGCGTCGGATCGCCGTCCAGTCCTGCGGGTTTTCCCAGATCAGGGCAGGGTCGAGATCGACCTCGCGCAGGCGGGTTTCCAGAAGGTGGATCGAGGCGGTGTCGATCAGCTGTTTGCTTTCACCATGCGGCCCGATGCTGGGCAGTGATCCGAGTGCCCCAGCATTGCCCTGTCGCCCTTCGAAGACGGAATGGTTCAGCACCACACCGCCGCCCACAAATGCACCGACAAAGAAGTAGGCATAGTCACGAAAGGCCTTGCCGCGCCCGTAGACATGCTCTGCCCGGCAGGCGGCGGTCGCGTCATTCATCACGGAAATCGGAAGGGTGCTGAAACGGCCCGCTTCGGCGCGCACATCCACGTCTTTCCAGCGCATAAAGGTTTTGGCGGCTTCGTCGGATGCATCGCGCCAGTTCCACATCTCGAACGGGGCGGCGATGCCGATGCCGCAGATGCGCGCGGCCTCTTCCGCGCTGAGGGTTGTCAGGAAAGCAGATATGCCATCCGCGAGAAAACCGAAGACATTCTGTGGGTCGGGCGCGGCATAGGTTACTTGATACTGGGCCCGCACGTTACCGGTGAACTCCATCAGTACCAAATCCGCAGAGCGGCGGCCGATCTTTAACCCGATGGACAAAACGCCATCCGGGGCCAGCCGCATGGGCACTGAGGGTTTTCCCACGCGCCCCCGCGTTGGTGCGCCGCGGATCAGCAAGTGATCGCTTTCCAGCCGTTTGAGTATGGCAGAAACGGTCGGCGGTGACAGGCCAGCTAGTCTTGCAAGGTCGCTTCCCGGCAACTCACCATGTCGCTGAAGGAGCGACAATAGCAATCGTTCGTTGTGATTGCGTACGCCTTTCTGACTCAAGCCAGTACTGATTGACCTAACAATACCATCATCCATCTGGCTGATCATATGTCGCTCCTCCGAGTGAGGGAATACACCAAATTTTTTAATTAGTAAAGTAAACTAATTAATTGACACGCGCATTCGAATCGCGTTCTTTAGGGTTGTGGCCTGTTGGAGGCAGGTCGCGCTGTGGGGTGCAAACCCCGTGCGTTTTTAAATCTGGGAGGATCGTATGAAGAAGCTTTTGACAGGAACGGCGCTTGCGCTCATGGCATCAAGCGGGACGGCCTTTGCTGCCGGGCATGGCGCATCGGCCTGCCTGATCACCAAGACGGATACCAA
Source organism: Loktanella agnita (assembly GCF_046640325.1). Taxonomy (NCBI): domain Bacteria; kingdom Pseudomonadati; phylum Pseudomonadota; class Alphaproteobacteria; order Rhodobacterales; family Roseobacteraceae; genus Loktanella; species Loktanella agnita. Next base: position 74,462 of record NZ_JBJMBF010000010.1, read on the forward strand.
CCCGTTCTTTGTAAAGATGCGCGAAGGAGCTGAGGCTAAGGCGGAAGAGTTGGGCATTGGCCTGAATTCCTATGCAGGCCAGCTTGACGGCGATAATGAGGCACAGGTTGCTGCGGTCGAAACCTGCATTGCCAACGGTGCGTCGGGTATCCTGATCACCGCATCCGACACTGCTGCCATCGTGCCCTCGCTCGAAGATGCTCGCGCTGCTGGTATACTGGTGATTGCGCTTGATACCCCGCTGAACCCGATTGATGCGGCGGATGCGACCTTTGCCACAGACAACTTTCTTGCCGGTGAGATGATCGGGCAATGGGCCGCTGCCACGTTGGGCGATGATGCGGCCAACGCCAAAATCGCAATGCTTGACCTTGCGATTAGCCAGCCTACGGTTGGAGTGCTGCGGGATCAGGGCTTTTTGCAAGGGTTTGGCATTGATCTGGCCGATCCGGGCCGTTGGGGTGACGAAACCGATACGCGTATCATCTGTAACGAGGTCACTGCCGGGAACGAAGAGGGTGGCCGCACGGCGATGGAAAACTGTCTTGCCATCGATCCAGACATCAATCTAGTCTATACGATCAATGAGCCTGCCGCGTCCGGTGCATATGAAGCGTTGACCGCAGTTGGCATGCAAGATGACGTGCTGATTGTGTCAGTCGATGGGGGCTGCCCTGGCATCGCCGATGTAGCAGATGGCGTCATCGGGGCAACGTCGCAGCAGTATCCGTTGTTGATGGCGTCCAAAGGGATCGAAGCGATTGCAGCTTATGCTGCTGACGGGTCCCTGCCGGAAAATACACCGGGCAAGGATTTCTTCGATACCGGCGTGGCGCTGGTCACAGATGCGCCTGCTGACGGGGTCGACTCGATTTCTGTCGACGAAGGTACGGAGCTGTGCTGGGGCTGAACCTGCCCCTTCATGCACGATAAAAAGAGGCGGCGCGACCCGCCTCTTTTGACAGATATATTTCCGGGATTGACTTAAGGGGGGAGCGATGACGGATCGAAGCGAAAATTACGAAGCCGCTGCAGGGGGTGCTTCAGATCGTGTCGCCTTGTTTGAAGAAGACCGAAAATCGGGGCTGGCGCGCTTGCAAGGTATGCTGCACAAAACCCCGTCGCTGGTGCCGCTGATCGTTCTGCTTATCGCGATCATTATTTTTACCGGCACGCTTGGACCGCGATTCTTGCCGCAGATGACGCTGGTTTTTCAGCAAATCCAGATTGTGGGCATTCTGGCCCTCGCGCAATCGCTGATCGTGCTGACTGCGGGGATTGATCTGTCGGTCGGGGCGATTGCTGTTTTCTGTTCTGTCATCATGGGGCAGTTCACCTTTCGGTACGGGCTGCCGCCCTCGGTCGCTATCCTGTGTGGTTTTGTAGCAGGGACTGCGATGGGCGCCGTTTCGGGCTGGCTTGTATCGCGGATCAAGATCCCGCCCTTCATCGCCACGCTTGGCCTGTGGCAAATGGTGCTGGCCGCCAACTATATCTATTCACGCAATGAAACGATCCGTCCCCGCGACATCAGGGACGACGCCCCCATGCTGCAATGGCTGGGGCTGAAGCCGAATGAGCAGATCGTCACATGGATCGAAAACGCGCGCGGCATCACATATGAGCGTATCCGCCCTAATGACACGGGCCAGTTTTTCCTCGACCTGATGTGGCAGACGACGATCACTTACGGCGTGGTAGTATTGATTGTCCTGACAATCGTGCTGGCGCATATGCTGCGATCGACCGCTTGGGGCCGACATGTCTATGCGGTGGGCGACGATCCAGAGGCGGCGGAGCTGGCCGGGGTCAACGTGAAACGCACCTTGATGTCTGTTTATATGCTGGCAGGATTGATCTGCGGCATTGCCGGATGGGTGATGATCGGACGGCTTGGGTCGGTGTCACCATCGGCATCGACAGGTGTGATCGGCAATATTCAGTCCATTACCGCTGTTGTGATCGGGGGTATCTCTCTCTTTGGCGGGCGCGGGTCGATCTGGGGCGCGTTCTTTGGCGCGCTGATCGTGGGTGTGTTTGAACTTGGCCTCCGGATGGCAGGCGCGAATGCCCAGTGGACATTCTTGATCATCGGGGCGCTGATTATCGGTGCTGTCTCCGTCGACCAATGGATCAGAAAGGTATCGGCATAATGGAACCTGTTCTTAAAGGGGTCGGGCTGACCAAACGCTATGGCAAGGTCGTGGCACTTGATCGTTGTGATTTCGAATTGATGCCGGGTGAAATTCTGGCGGTGATCGGCGATAACGGCGCGGGGAAATCAACCCTGATCAAGGCGCTGTCCGGCGCTGTCAGCCCCGATGCCGGGCAAGTCTACTTGGAAGGCAAGCCTGTAAAGTTCGGCTCGCCTACCGCGGCGCGGGACGCCGGCATTGAAACGGTCTATCAAACCCTGGCCGTGAGCCCGGCGCTGTCGATTGCCGACAACATGTTCATGGGGCGCGAGCTGCGCAAACCGGGAATCATGGGCAGCGTGTTCAAACAGCTTGATAAGCCAGCGATGGCGAATTTCGCGCGGGACAAGCTGACCGAACTGGGGTTGATGACCATTCAGGACATCAATCAGGCGGTCGAAACGCTGTCCGGCGGGCAGCGGCAGGGTGTCGCAGTTGCGCGGGCCGCGGCGTTTGGATCCAAGGTCATCATTCTGGACGAACCGACAGCCGCGCTTGGCGTGAAAGAATCGCGCAAAGTGTTGGAGCTGATTCTTGATGTTAGGTCGCGTGGCATTCCGATCATCCTGATCAGTCACAACATGCCCCATGTTTTCGAGGTGGCAAACCGAATCCATGTGCATCGTCTGGGGCGGCGCCTTTGTGTAGTTGACCCGAAAGATTACACGATGTCTGATGCGGTTGCCTTCATGACCGGCGCGAAGGAGCCGCCGTCCGAAACGGTCATGGCCTAGGTCTTTGTCCTGCAACTTTGAAAATGATTAAGTGAATCTTGTTGGTGGGTGCTTGCGACACTATGGGACCTCTGCTATCTCCGCCGGGATTTTGACGCTTTCGTGCAAACGAGAGCCAAACAAGCTGCCCGTTTCGTTGCGCCGTCTACTCCGGTGGTGGTGAAGCCGGGCCCAAGATATCGGAAGGCTCAAAGTGTCCGAAACTGCTGGTATTTCGACAAGCATTGCAAAGCGCTATGCAACTGCCGTGTTTGATCTTGCTAAAGAGGGCGAAACCGTCAGCGCACTCGAAGCGGATGTAACCGCTTTGGACGCTGCAATGACCGACAGCGCTGATTTGCGTACCCTGCTGACCTCGCCGCTTTACAGCCGCGAAGAGCAAGCGGTCGCGATTGCTGCTATTGCCAAGAAAATGGAACTGTCAGAAACAACAGAAAACGTGCTGGGCCTGATGGCGTCAAAGCGTCGCCTGTTCGTGCTGCCCCATCTTGTTCAAGTCTTGAAAGACCGTCTGGCCGAAGAGCGTGGCGAAGTGACGGCTGAGGTCACGACTGCCAAGAAGCTGACAAAGGCACAGGCTGACAAGCTGGCGAAAACGCTCAAAGAGCAATTCGGCAAATCTGTTATCATCAAAGAAACCGTCGATGAATCCATCATCGGCGGTCTTATTGTTAAAGTGGGCTCCAAGATGATCGACACGTCGATTGCCTCCAAGCTCAACGCACTCCAGAACACTATGAAAGAGGTCGGATAAATGGCGATCCAAGCGTCTGAAATCTCTGCGATCCTGAAGGACCAGATTAAAAACTTCGGTAAAGAAGCCGAAGTGGCCGAGGTTGGCCGCGTGCTGAGCGTTGGCGACGGGATTGCCCGCGTATACGGGCTCGACAATGTTCAGGCCGGTGAGATGGTCGAATTCCCCGGCGGTATTCGCGGGATGGCCCTGAACCTTGAAGCTGACAACGTGGGTGTTGTTATCTTCGGTTCCGACCGTGACATCAAAGAAGGCGACACCGTCAAGCGTACCAACTCTATCGTTGACGTGCCCGCTGGTGACGAACTGCTGGGCCGCGTTGTTGACGCGCTGGGCAACCCACTGGACGGCAAAGGCCCGATCAACGCATCCAAGCGTCTGGTCGCGGATGTGAAAGCCCCCGGCATTATCCCACGTAAATCCGTGCACGAGCCGATGGCAACCGGTCTGAAATCCGTTGACGCCATGATCCCAATCGGTCGCGGCCAGCGTGAGCTGATCATTGGTGACCGTCAGACCGGCAAAACCGCCGTGGCACTGGACGCGATTCTGAACCAAAAATCCTACAACGACGCCGCTGGCGACGATGAGAGCAAGAAGCTTTACTGCATCTATGTTGCTGTCGGTCAAAAGCGATCCACTGTTGCGCAGCTGGTGAAGCGTCTCGAAGAATCCGGCGCTATCGAATATTCTATCGTTGTGGCCGCGACCGCGTCCGAGCCTGCACCGATGCAGTATCTTGCGCCTTACTCTGCCACTGCGATGGCCGAGCACTTCCGCGACAACGGTCGCCACGCGCTGATCATCTATGATGACCTGTCCAAACAGGCTGTGTCTTATCGTCAGATGTCCCTGCTGCTGCGTCGTCCACCAGGGCGTGAAGCGTATCCTGGTGACGTTTTCTATCTGCACTCTCGCCTGCTGGAGCGTTCGGCAAAGCTGAATGAAGATAACGGTTCGGGTTCTTTGACGGCGCTGCCGATCATCGAAACCCAAGGTGGTGACGTGTCTGCGTTTATTCCAACCAACGTGATTTCGATCACCGACGGTCAGATCTTCCTTGAAACCGAACTGTTCTATCAGGGGATTCGTCCTGCTGTGAACACTGGTCTGTCGGTGTCACGTGTGGGTTCTTCTGCCCAAACTAACGCGATGAAATCGGTTGCCGGTCCGGTGAAGCTGGAATTGGCTCAGTACCGCGAAATGGCTGCCTTTGCGCAATTCGGGTCCGATCTGGATGCCTCAACCCAGCGCTTGCTGAACCGTGGTGCCCGCCTGACCGAGCTGATGAAACAGCCGCAGTATTCGCCGCTGACCAACGCCGAAATCGTCTGCGTGATCTATGCCGGTACGCATGGCTATCTGGACAAGGTTCCGGTGAAAGAAGTGGGTCGTTTCGAAGCTGGGCTGCTGAAGCACCTGCGCACGAATGCGTCCGATGTTCTGGATTACATCACCACCGAAGATCCAAAGATCAAAGGTGAGGCCGAAGATAAAATCAAGGCAGCCATCGACGCATTCGCCAAAGACTTCGCCTAAATCTTTGAGACAAAGGAGACTTCGCTGTGCCTAATCTTAAAGATCTGAAAAATCGGATCGCGTCGGTCAAATCGACGCGCAAGATCACCAAGGCCATGCAGATGGTCGCGGCCGCAAAACTGCGCCGCGCCCAAGATGCAGCCGAGGCATCACGCCCCTATACGGAACGGTTTAACGCCGTGATGGCCGGGTTGGCTGCTTCGGTTGGCGGCTCGGACAACGCACCGAAATTGCTGTCCGGAACCGGCAGCGATCAGGTGCAGCTGCTGGTCGTGATGACTGCAGAGCGCGGGCTTTGCGGTGGCTTTAATGCCAACATCGCCAAACTGGCCCGTCAACGCGCCCAAAAATTGCTTGCCGAAGGCAAGACTGTGAAAATCCTCACGGTTGGCAAAAAGGGCCGTGACGCTCTGAAACGCGATTTTGGCCAGTATTTCATCCATCACGTGGACCTGAGCGAAATCAAACGTATCGGCTATGCCGATGCGCAGGGTGTCGCCAAGGAAATCCTGTCCCGCTTTGATGCTGGTGATTTCGACGTCGCCACCATCTTCTTTTCGCGCTTCGAAAACGTGGTCAGCCAAATTCCGACCGCGCAGCAGATCATTCCTGCGCAATTCGAACAGGAAGAGGGCGTAGAAGCCACGCTCTATGATTACGAACCCGGCGAGGAAGAAATCCTTGCCGACCTGCTGCCGCGCGGTGTGGCGACGCAGCTCTTTGCTGCGCTGCTTGAAAACGGTGCCTCTGAACAGGGTGCCCGCATGTCCGCCATGGACAACGCAACGCGCAACGCAGGCGATATGATCGACAAGTTGACGATCGAGTTCAACCGCTCGCGTCAGGCCGTGATCACCAATGAGCTGATTGAAATTATTTCGGGCGCGGAAGCGCTCTAGACCTCCGGAGAAAACGATAATGGCAAATGCAAAAGGCAAGATCACGCAGGTCATTGGCGCCGTCGTCGACGTGCAGTTCGATGATCACCTGCCTCAGATTTTGAACGCCCTGACAACCGAAAACCATGGTAAGAAGCTGGTTCTCGAAGTCGCCCAACACCTTGGTGAAAACACAGTACGTACCATCGCCATGGACGCGACCGAAGGTCTGGTGCGTGGTCAGCAAGTGACCGATACCGACGGCCCGATCAGCGTGCCCGTGGGTGACGCAACGCTTGGCCGGATCATGAACGTCGTGGGCGAGCCTATCGACGAAAAAGGCCCGGTCGTCGCGACCGAAACCCGCACCATCCACGGTGAGGCGCCCGCGTTCGAAGCACAGTCTACCGCTTCGGAAATCCTTGTGACCGGCATCAAAGTGATCGACCTTCTGGCTCCCTATTCCAAGGGTGGTAAGATTGGCCTGTTCGGCGGTGCCGGCGTGGGCAAGACGGTTCTGATTCAGGAACTGATCAACAACATCGCTAAAGTGCACTCTGGTTATTCCGTGTTCGCCGGTGTGGGGGAGCGGACCCGTGAAGGGAACGACCTGTACCACGAATTCATCGACGCAGGCGTTATCAACGCTGAAGACCTGACCAAGTCCAAAGTGGCACTTGTGTTCGGCCAGATGAACGAGCCTCCCGGTGCGCGTATGCGTGTGGCCCTGTCTGGTCTGACAATGGCCGAGCAGTTCCGCGACCAGTCCGGAACCGACGTTCTGTTCTTCGTCGACAACATCTTCCGCTTCACGCAAGCAGGTTCCGAGGTGTCTGCGCTTCTGGGTCGTATCCCATCCGCTGTGGGTTACCAGCCAACGCTGGCCACCGACATGGGGACCATGCAGGAACGGATTACATCGACCAAGAACGGTTCGATCACATCGGTGCAGGCGATCTACGTGCCTGCGGATGACTTGACCGACCCTGCGCCCGCGACATCGTTTGCGCACCTTGACGCCACCACCACGCTGAGCCGTGCGATTTCCGAGCTGGGCATCTACCCAGCCGTTGACCCGCTCGACTCCACCTCGCGTCTGATGGACCCGAAAATTGTGGGTGAAGAGCATTATCGCGTTGCGATGGATGTGCAGAACACGCTTCAGCGCTACAAATCGCTGCAAGACATCATCGCCATCCTCGGGATGGACGAACTGTCCGAAGAGGATAAGCTGACCGTGGCCCGCGCCCGGAAAATCCAGCGCTTCTTGTCGCAGCCCTTCGACGTGGCACAGGTGTTCACCGGTTCGCCCGGTGTTCAGGTGCAGCTGGAAGAAACGATTGCATCGTTCAAAGCCGTTGTTGCGGGCGAGTATGACCACCTGCCCGAAGGTGCGTTCTACATGGTCGGCGGCATCGACGACGTGAAAGCCAAAGCCGAGAAAATGGCTGCAGACGCAGCGTAAGGAGCCGACATGGCAAACCTACAATTTGATCTAGTCTCGCCCGAGCGCCGTCTGGCCTCGGTCGAGGCGTCAGAGGTCCGGATCCCCGGCGCTGACGGTGATATGACGGCGATGGCCGACCATGCGCCGACAATCACAACTCTGCGCCCGGGCGTTCTGACCGTGGTTCATAAAGGTGGTTCGGACGATTATATCGTGTCCGGCGGCTTTGCTGAAATCACTGCGGACGGCGTGTCAGTTCTGGCCGAACAGGCGCTTCCACGGGGCGAAATGACGCAAGAGGTCTTTGGTCAAATGCTGCGCGATGCAAAATCGCAGCATGAGAAGGCGCAGGAAGTGTTCAAGAACGAACCTGGTCCGGTCGATGACGCTGCCAAGCTGATCGCCGACATGGTTGCGATGGGCACCCATATCGGACTGGACCCAAATCAGTCAAACTTCGGCTGATAGGCATTCATAATTTTCCTAAGGCCTCGCTTTTGCGGGGCCTTTTGTTTTTACATTCTTTTTTTGAGTGCCATGTGCGATATACACGTTAAAGTGTTATGCGGAAAGGCTTAATCATCTAACTCTACCTGAAATCAGAGATTTCAACGCGGTAGATGACATGCGGTGTATCAGGTATTTCGTCATACACCATAGAAGAGCAAGTGGGGGCTGCCAACAGAATGCGTAGGCTGCAAAGTGGTATTATCGGGATAGACCACGGCGATGTGGATCTGTTTTCGCATTTCGAAGACGATGGCACCATGTGGCGCGGCGACGGCCCACGTCAAAGCCACGCGACGGTTAGGTTTTCCCAAAGCTATACCACCCCGCCCCATGTGCAGGTTTCGATTTCCATGTGGGATATTTCGAACTCCTCAAATACGCGTGCTGACGTGCAGGCGGAAAACATTACGCCTGAGGGATTTGAAATCGTTTTCAGGACTTGGGCCGATACCCAAGTGGCGCGCGTGCGTGTCGCCTGGACATCATTTGGTGAGCTGCCAAATGATGATGGGTGGGAATTGTATTGATCCAAGGTAAATCAACTTTAAATCGTTTTATTTGCCATTCTCAGAGCCGGAAAAACCTGTTAACATAATTCTTATTATTTGATGAATAAGGATTATTATCATGAGCTATCGGGGGCTAGCTGTTGTTCTTGTAGCAACTTTGACAACCCAAATCGTATACGCTGACGGTCTGTATTATGGCGGGGGTGTCGCCTTTTATCAGTCAGAATCTAAGGGCGCACCTGATTCCACCCTTACAAGCAGCGACGAATACGCCGCGATTGGTTTGACTGCAGGGTATCGCGTTGATCGGCCAGGCATGTTTTTTGGCGCTGAGGCTGATTTGGACATCGCAGGTTCGAATGATTTTACAGAACGCGGTTACGAATGCCCAAACTTAGTCCCTTCACCTTATTATTGTGAGCATGACGCAACCTTGCGGCTGCGAGGCGTCATCGGTGTTCCGGTCGGCCCGCTTGAGGGGTTTGCGTCGCTCGGCTTCGCAGTCATGGAAGGTGAAGCTGGTTCAACTCCTACGAGCACTGACCGGGGCGTCAATAGGGGCTATACGGTCGGGCTCGGATTGCAAACGGAGTTCGGAAACGGACAAGTGCGGTTGGAGATGGTGTATGACGAACTGAATCATGCCGTTGTCAATCCTGGTCCGGGCGATCCGAGTTTCGAATCGATTTCGGCCAAGCTTTCATATCTCTTCAATTGAACCCAACAACGCGACCGCTTCGCCCTTGCGGGGGAGCGGTCGTCTTATTCGGCGGCGTAAAGCCCTTCGTAGATCGGACCAAGGGTCTTGTGATCGAAAAGCGAGGATACAGAAGTCCCGTTCCACGTATTCAGGATTGCCTGCGCAAACATCGGGGCCGTAGGCACTGTACGAATATTCTTGGCGGCCTTCACTGCGTCGGTCGCCTGAATCGTGTCGGTGATCACCAGTGATTTCATGACGGATTTTTCGATCCGCTCTACCGCAGGGCCGGAGAGTACGCCGTGCGTGATGTAGGAGTGAACCTCTTTCGCACCGTTTTCCATCAACACACCGGCCGCTTTACACAAGGTTCCCGCTGTATCAACGATATCATCCACGATCACGCAGACCTTATCTTTCACATCACCGATAACCGTCATTTCGGCAACTTCGCCCGGCTTGCCCCGGCGTTTGTCCACGATAGACAGCGGTGCGTTTATCCGTTGCGCCAGGTCACGCGCACGGGCTACACCGCCCACATCAGGTGAGACCACCATGACGTCATCCTTCTTGTCCCGGAAATGGTGCATCGCATCCAACGCGTAAATGGGCGAGGCATAAAGGTTATCGACCGGAATATCGAAAAATCCCTGAATCTGCGTGGCGTGCAAATCCAAGGTCAGGATACGTTCAACACCAGCCTCGACCAACATATTGGCGACTAGCTTGGCCGTGATCGGCGTCCGTGCTTTGGACCGGCGGTCTTGGCGCGCATAACCGAAATAGGGGATCACGGCGGTGATACGTGCAGCGGACGACCGGCGCAGCGCATCAGCGATGATCAACAACTCCATCAGGTTATCATTGGCGGGGTTCGACGTAGGCTGGACGATAAACATGTCCTCGCCCCGCACGTTTTCGTAGACTTCGACAAAGATTTCACCGTCGTTGAACCGCTCTACCCGCGCATTACACAGCCCGACTTCCATCCCGCGATGCATCGACATGCGACGGGCGATTGCGGCGGCCAGCGGCTGATTTGCATTTCCTGAAATCAGCTTGGGTTCGATCATGGTGGGCATGGTGGGTCCTTTGGCAGAAGGCTGATCACTCGGAACAGATTCGTGGCGTTGACACCTGCTAGCACAGGGTTAGCGTGGCGCAAAGAATGCGCATATGCGAGGAGCGAACAAATGCCACATATTGACTACTACTTTGCAACACTCTCTCCATTTACTTATCTCAGCGGCACGCGACCGGCTGAAATTGCCGCAAAGAATGGCGCGACGATCACTTACAAACCGCTCGATATTATGGCGCTTTTCGCGCGCACGGGTGGCACGCCACCCAAGGATCGGCACCCGAACCGTCAGGAATATCGCCTGCAAGAACTGCGCCGCAGGGCGTTGCGGGCCGATATGCCGCTGAAACCGAAACCTGCCTTTTGGCCCACCAACGGCGCGCCTTCTGCCTATGCAATCATCACAGCCCAGAACGAAGGTACCGGCGATGTGGGTAAGCTGGTGCAAAATTTCGGTGCGGCGTGCTGGGCAGAAGATCGCGATATCGCACAGGATGATGTCATCCGCGATGTTCTTGAACAATCGGGCTTTTCGCCAGATATCGCTGACAAAGGCTTGATGACCAGCGCCGATACCTTCGCCCGCAATCTGGAAGACGCAGTTGCTGCCGGTGCATTTGGCGCGCCGTTCTTTATCACCGACACAGATGAGCGTTTCTGGGGCCAGGACCGGCTTGACGATCTGGATGCCTATCTGGCGGGTGATCTTTGATCTACTTGCAGCTTGTCGGTTTTCGAACCGGCAAGCACGGATGCCCGACGCGACCGGGCATATTTCCCCCGTCCTGCTTCCATCGCGTCCTGTGAGGGGAACGCTAGGATATAGGGATGATTGCAATAAGCATTTATAAATAAACGATAAATGTTGTTCATTGACTGAACAGTTTTAATATTGAATTATCACTCTCGTCGGGAGGGCTGATATGATTCTGAAAGATGCGTCCATTGCGATCACAGGCGCAGGGAACGGCTTGGGCGCAGCTACGGCCCGTCGCTTTGCCAAGGCGGGCGCACATGTGGCCTGCCTTGACCTAAGCCACGATGCAGCGGCAGGCATCGCCGCCGAAATCGGTGGGGTAGCCTACGCTGTCGACGTGTCCGACCGTGCTGCGGTTGAAGGTGCCTTTGACGCACTCCAAGCCGATCAAGGCGCGCCGCGCGTCGTCGTCAATTGTGCGGGCATCGGCACAGCGGCCCGCATTCTGCCCCGTGATGGCAGCCTGACCATCGACAGCTTTGAACAAACGCTGCGGGTCAACCTTTTGGGCACCTATACGGTCATGAACATCGCGGCCCGTGCCATGGCCACAGCCGATCCAATTGGCAGCGACGGTGCGCGGGGTGTTATCATCAACACCGCCTCAGTCGCATTTGAAGACGGGCAGATCGGGCAGGCGGCTTATGCGGCCTCGAAGGGTGGGATTGTTTCAATGACCTTGCCTGCCGCGCGTGAACTGGCCCGGTTCGGTATCCGCGTTATGACAATCGCCCCCGGTCTTTTTGAAACCTCAATGAGCGCGGGACTTCCTGATGACATCCGGGCGGAAATCCTGAAAACCGTCCCATACCCCTCCCGTATGGGGGATGCCGACGAATTTGCCCAACTTGCGCAAAGCATCGTCGAAAATCCGATGATGAACGGAACAGTGATCCGCCTCGACGCCGCCGCGCGCATGCCCATCAAATAAGGATACGAACGTGACGCAGCCTGAAGCCATGGACCCTGTATTGATCATCGACATCGACGGGCCTGTTGCGACGCTGACGATGAACCGCCCCGCAAAGCGCAACGCGATGTGTGACGAATTGCTAGATGCCATCGACGGGTTCTTTTCTGCCCCGCCCAAAGGCGTGCGCGTTGTGATCCTGACGGGCACAGCAGGGCATTTCTGCTCTGGCCTTGATCTGTCAGAGCATGTCGCTCGCGATGCAGAAGGCACAATGCGCCATTCGCGCAACTGGCATCGCGTCATGGATGTGATCCAAATGTCGGGTCTGCCAGTTGTGTCTGCGATGTTTGGTGCGGTGATTGGTGGCGGGCTAGAGCTTGCGGCATCCACCCATGTTCGCATCGCCGAACCATCCTGCATTTTCCAATTGCCAGAAGGCCGTCGCGGCATTTTTGTCGGCGGTGGTGCCACGGTGCGGGTTGGCCGCATACTCGGCGCGGACCGTATGTGCGAAATGATGTTGACGGGTCGTAAATTTGACACCGATGAAGGACTGGCAATGGGGTTAACCCACTACGCCGTGGGTGAAGGCGAGGCACTGATCAAAGCCCGCGAACTGGCGCATGGCATCGCCAAGAATGCGTCTTTGTCCAACTACATGATGATTCAGGCGATTAGCCGGATCTCTGACATGTCGCGCAGCGACGGTCTTTTCACTGAAAGTCTTGCCGCGGCGGTCTCACAAACCAGCGCGGATGCCGAGGAGGGGCTCAAGGCATTTCTGGAAAAAAGGAAGCCTGTTTTTCGTTAGGGGCGAAGGACAAGCATCCGAACACGTCATTTAAGGGAGGAAACCAAATGACCAACATGACCCGCCGGACTGTTCTGGCTTCAATGGGCGCGGCACTCGCAACGCCCGCACTGGTATCGCACGCAAATGCGGCAGAGGTGACGCTGCGGCTGCACCACTTCCTGCCGCCCGTGGCGCCGATGCATTCACGGTTTTTCGAAGTTTGGGCCGCCGAACTGGCAGAAGCCTCGAATGGCGCGATCGAAGTGCAGATTTTTCCGGCGATGCAGCTGGGCGGCAAACCACCGCAATTGGCCGATCAGGTGCGCAACGGCATCTGTGATATTGCGTGGACACTGCCGGTCTACACACCGGATCGCTTCCCAGTCGCTGAAACCATGTCCAACCCGTTCATGGTGACGAATGCAGAAAAAACATCTGTCGCGCTGCACCAGTTGATGGATGAATTTGGTGCCGATGATTATCGCGGTATGAAGCCACTGGCCTATCACACCCACGATGGTGGCAAGCTGCACACGCGCGATGCACCGGTGCTTAGCGCTGCTGACTTGCAAGGTTTAAAGCTGCGCGCGCCCAATCAGGCCACGGGCGATATGCTCGCCGGTTTCGGGGCCGAGGTCGTCTTTTTCCCCGTCACCGAAATGGTTGTCGGCCTGTCCAGCGGCGTGATCGACGGCTGCTGCCTGCCATATGAAGTCGTGCCAGCGTTCAAATTGCAGGAACTGACATCCTTCACGTCAGAACCGGCACCCGGCGCGCGCGGGCTTTATGCGAACACCTTCTCGCTTTTGATGAACGAAGCGAAATACGAAGGCCTGTCCGACGATCTTCGCGGCGTCATTGACGCTGCATCCGGCATGGATTTGTCCCGCCGGCTTGGCGCGCAGTTTGACGGTTTCGAAGCTTACGGGCGTGGTGTTGTCGAAGAACACGGCAATTCAATCCAGCAAATCCCAGCTGAAGAGATTGCAAGCTGGGTGGAGGCTGCATCGCCGGTGCACGAAGCGTGGATTGCCAAGCTGAACGACAAAGGCCTTGATGGCGCGGCGATCATGGCGCGCGCCAACGCATTGCTCGACGCGGGCTGAGCTTGAATGTCTGAAACACTTACAGACACGATAGGGGGGCCACCCGCCCCTCTGTTTCGGCTCTTGCGTCATATATGTATCGCAAGTGCGGCTATCGGCGGATTGGTCATCTTTGGCGCTGCTTTCGTCGTGAGCTATTCTATCGTTAAAAGCCTGTTCGGCTTTGGGGCGGTGCGTGGCGAATTTGAACTGGTCGAACTGTCCTGCGCAATCTGCGCTTCCCTGTTCCTGCCGCTTTGCCAGTTGAACAAAGGGCATGTCATGGTGGATGTTTTCACCAACTGGTTGCCCGGCAAGATGAACCGATCCGTGGACGCGCTCTGGACCCTTCTATTTGCCGCAGGGTGGGCGTTCATCTGTTGGCGAATCCTGCACGGGCTTTGGGAAATCCAAGGTTATGGCGACCGCACCATGTTGCTGCGTGCACCCGTTTGGTGGGTTTACGTGCCAGCCGTGTTTGGCACCGGTCTGTCCGCGTTTGTCGCATTGATGCAAAGCTTGGCCGTGCTCACACCGCGCCTTGCGCAAAGAATAGGCGCATAATGGATCCGTTCACGTTCTCCATCGTTCTGATTGCCGGGCTGTTTGTCCTGATCTTCATCCGCATGCCGATTGCACTGGCGATGGCACTGGTCGGGGCGATTGGCTACATCCAGCTCAGCTCCTTTGCGAGCCTGAAATTTTACCTCAGCACCGCTTGGGTGGACAAATTCATGTCCTATGATTTCGCGATCGTGCCCTTGTTCATCCTTATGGGGCATCTGGCGACACGATCTGGCATTTCCGCCTCCATCTTCAACGCGGCGCGGGCTTGGATCGGTCATATGCGCGGCGGTCTTGCAATGGCGTCCGTGGCAGGTTGCGCGCTATTTGGCTCGATCTCTGGATCGTCGCTGGCCACAGCATCCACCATGACGCGGGTTGCAATGCCTGAAATGCGCAAGCATGGATTTTCCGGCGCTTTATCGGCAGGCTCTTTGGCGGCTGGCGGCACATTGGGTATTCTGATCCCACCGTCGATTGTCCTGATCATCTTTGCGCTGCTGACCGAACAGAACATCGTCAAATTGTTCCTCGCCGCAACAATCCCCGGCATCCTAGCAGTCGTTGGGTTTATGATCGCAATCTCGATCTATGTGCGCCTGTTCCCAGAGGAAGGGCCAACAAGCGAACGCTCTACATTCGGCCAGCGCATCCGCGCCATTGGTGAAATCTGGCACGTGTTGGTGATCTTCACCGTCGTTCTGGGGGGCATCTATGGCGGGTTTTTCACACCGGCGCAGGGGGCTTCGGTTGGGGTGGTTTTGACACTGTTCCTGGGGATGCTCAAAGGCGGGCTGACACCGCGCACAATTCTGGAAAGCCTGATCGACACGGCAGGCACCAGCGCGATGATCTTTGCCATCGTCTTTGGCGCGGACCTTTTCAATGTCGCGCTGGCGCTCAGCCGGATGCCATTGGATGTCGCGCAATATTTCGCAGCCTCCGATATCGCGCCGATGGTTATCCTGCTTGGTATGGTGGTGTTCTACCTGATCATGGGCTGCCTGATGGACAGCCTGTCGATGATCCTGCTGACCGTACCAGTCTTTTTCCCAACGATTATGGCGCTTGATTTCGGGTTGCTGCCCGAACAACAAGCGATGTGGTTCGGGATCATCGCTCTTGTGGTGGTGGAAATGGGGCTCATCACGCCACCTGTGGGAATGAACCTATTTGTGATCTCTGCGATGGCGAAAGACATCCCGATGATACAGATTTTCCGTGGCACGATCCCTTTCATCATGGCCGAATTCACCCGCATCGCGATCCTGATCAGCTTTCCTAGCCTAAGCTATTGGCTGGTCGATCTTGTGACGAATTAAGGACGTCAGATGTCAGCATCGAAACGTTCCGCCAATGCAATGACAGTGGATCAAGCTGTACGCGATACGCTCTTGCGTCAGTTCGCGGGCTACAGAATGAAACGGGCGTATCTGTTGGTGCAAGAGGATATGATCGAAACGCTTGCGCCATTTGGCCTGCGCACAGTCACATTTTCGGCCTTGGCTGTTGTGATGGGAAGCCCCGGTATTTCGCAATCAGATCTTTCCGATGTGCTGAACATCAAGCGTTCTGGCGTTGTAGCAATCGTTGATGAACTCGAAGGCGCAGGCGTGTTAAAACGCAAACCCGTCAAGGAAGACCGCAGAACAAACGCTCTGACTGTCACAGCAGCGGGCCGACGTCTTTGGGACAAGGTTGAAAAGGCGGTGCAGGATCATGAAACTGCGCTTTTTTGCGATTTAAGCCCGGCAGAGATCGCACAACTTCGCGATTTACTGGGTCGGGTGCGCAGGACACCCAGCACAGATTTGGAGGCTGAAGAGTGACGAAAGAACAAACCGGCCTTAATCTGGTGCCGCATGCGGTGAACATGGCGCGCTCCGGCAGTGACCTGATCCTGACCTCTCAGATACCGCTTGGTGATGTGGTGGATCGGACGGCAGACTGGCTACACTATTGGGCGGAGAAGACGCCCGATAACATTTTCCTGTCAGAGCGTTGCGACACAGGTTGGCGAGACGTCACATTCAAG
Source organism: Loktanella agnita (assembly GCF_046640325.1). Taxonomy (NCBI): domain Bacteria; kingdom Pseudomonadati; phylum Pseudomonadota; class Alphaproteobacteria; order Rhodobacterales; family Roseobacteraceae; genus Loktanella; species Loktanella agnita. The sequence continues at coordinate 90,956 of NZ_JBJMBF010000010.1, forward strand.
CAGGCCTTGGATGCGGTGCGTGCCATCGCCACGTCATTGGCCGCGCGCAATATGGGCCCCGATACCCTGATTGTGATCTTGTCTGGCAATACGATCAATCACGCATTGCTGTCATTTGGCGCGCAATATGCCGGCGTGCCGACGGTTCCGCTTGCCGAGCAATACTCCCTGATCCCTGACGCACATGGCCGGCTGGTCTACGTCTTGGACAAGGTGCGCCCGACCATGGCCTACACCGAAGACGCCGGGCTATTTGCATCTGCCTTGGGTTTGCCGCAGCTTGCCGGGGTGGAAATCGTCGCGACGCGCACTGATGGGGCGCCGGGCGCGGTAACGTCTTTCGACAGCTTGCTGGACGGCGATCCGCGACAAGACGCTGATTCACTGCTGGCCAAAACAGGCCCTGATACCGTTGCCAAAATCCTGTTCACCTCGGGCTCGTCGTCCGACCCCAAGGGGGTTCTGACCACGCAACGGATGATGTGCGCCAATCAAAGCCAAATGGCATCTGTTCTGCCGTTCCTCAAAGACCGCGCGCCGCGCGTTTGCGATTGGCTCCCTTGGAACCACGTGTTTGGCGGCTCGCATAACACGAACATGATGCTGGCCCATGGGGGCACACTGGTCATCGACGACGGCAAGCCCACCAAAAAGCTTTTTGAGCGGACAATCCGCAACATCATCGCACGTCCGGGCACGCTGTCTTTTAATGTGCCGGTTGGATTCTCAATGCTGGTGCATGAGATGGAAACCAACATCGCGCTGCGCGAAGCATATTTCGGTAATCTGGACCTGATCTTTTACGCGGGCGCGTCACTGCCGCAGGATGTGTGGTCACGCCTCGAAGACATGGCGATAGAGGTACGGGGGCGCTTACCGTTGATGATCTCTAGCTGGGGGATGACAGAAACGGCCCCGGCCACGGTGATGGTGCATGAACCCATTGGCCGATCCGGGGTGATCGGTGTGCCCTTGCCCGGCACAGAAATCAAACTGAGCCCGGATGCAGAGATGCGCTGCGAACTGCGGGTCAAAGGGCCGAACGTCATGCCGGGTTATTTTAAAGATCAGGCTAAGACCGCCGAAGCATTCGATGATACGGGGTTCTTGATTACAGGCGATGCCGTGCGCTTTGTTGCGGCCGACGATCCCAACAGAGGGCTCGCCTTTGATGGGCGCGTGTCCGAGGATTTTAAACTGTTGACAGGCACATGGGTACAGGCGGGGAAACTGCGGCTGGATGCGCTGGATGCGCTGCGCGGCTTGGTGCAGGACGTGATGATCTGCGGCCATGATCGCGATGCTATCGGCTTGTTCATCTTCCCGCGCCCGGATCAGCTGCACGGTAACAACACGTCCGAAGGTGCGGTCATTGACCCGACACTCCAGGCCGCCATCGAAAATCGGCTGCGCGACTTGGCCAGGGTGGCCACAGGGTCTGCCAAGCGTATATCACGGGCCATCATTCTGGCCGAACCGCCCTCGCTCAAGGATAGCGAGATCACAGACAAAGGCTCGCTCAACCCGCGCAAGATCATGACGCGGCGGGCCGATCTGCTGGAGCGGCTTTATGACAACGAAGACCCGGCTTTGATCAGGGTCTGAGGAGGAAAAATGGTAGATTTTGCAAACGTCCGTGCGATTGATTTTCACACCCACGCGGAAGAGGCCTGCGGCTGTCACACGGATGACGGCTATGATGAGCTGCAAAGCACAATGGCCAAATATTTCGGTGCCCCGTGGCAGCACCCGCCAACGATTGACGAAACAGCCGCACATTACCGTGAAAAGAACATCGCCGCCGTGATCTTCCCCGTCGATGCCGAACGCGAGACGGGTTACCGGCGCTACAATAATTACGAGGTCGCGGACGCCTGTGCGAAAAACAGCGACATCCTGATCCCCTTTGCGTCCATTGATCCCGCCAAGGGCAAGCTGGGCGCGCGCGAAGCCCGCGATCTGGTGGAAAACCACGGCGTGCAGGGCTTCAAATTCCACCCCACGATGCAGGGGTTCTACCCCAACGATCGCGCGGCTTATGTGCTGTACGAAGCGATTGCCGAATCCGGCAAACCCGCCTTGTTTCACACAGGTCAGACCGGAGTGGGGTCAGGCATGCGGGGCGGCAACGGCATGCGCCTGAAATATTCCAACCCCATGTATATGGATGATCTGGCCGTGGATTTCCCCGACATGCCGATCATCCTCGCCCATCCGTCATTCCCTTGGCAGGAAGAGGCGCTATCGGTCGCGCAGCACAAGCCGAACGTCTATATCGACCTGTCGGGATGGTCGCCGAAGTACTTCCCGAAAATTCTGGTCCAATACGCCAACCGGATGCTTAAACACAAAATGCTATTCGGATCGGATTGGCCTATGATCGCGCCGGAAAAATGGCTTGATGCCTTCGATCAAGCCGATTTCCGGGACGAGGTTCGCCCGCTTATCCTGAAAGAGAATGCCATGCGGCTACTGGGCGTTACCGTCTAAGGGCTGTCGTAGGGTAATCCACCGCGGAGAATTTGCGGCGTTACCTCAAGAACGCAGCAGATCTAGGAATTGCGCGACGCCTTTTTCAGTCATCGACCAATCGGTGACCAAGCGGCCTGTGAGCAACTCTTGCGGGTCGCCCTCTTCAGGGTTGCCGTCCATCACATAATAGACCGCACCGCCATCCAGCATCCGTTTGTGCTCCGCACGTGGCATCTGGAAGAAAATGATATTGGCCTGCGGTGCGAACAACATTTGCGCAGTGTTATGGTCGCGCAGCCCAGCGGCCAGTTGGGTGCAGCGGGTATTGGCCGCGCGGGCCATATCCAGCCAAAGCCCATCGGCCAGATAGGCCTGCATCTGTGCAGACAGAAAGCGGTGCTTGGACAACAGATGCCCGCCGCGCTTGCGCCGCAGTTCGAATTCCCACGCAAGTTCCGGGTCAAAGATCACGCAAGCCTCGACCCCCATTGCGCCATTTTTGGTGCCGCCAAAGCTGAGCGTGTCGATCCCGGCTTTCCACGTCATCTCGGCGGGTGAACAGTCGAGCGTCACCAGCGCATTGGCAAAACGCGCCCCGTCCATATGGGTCTTCAGCCCGTATTCAGACGCCACAGCCGTCAGCGCGCCGATCTCATCCAGTGAATAAAGCGTTCCTTTTTCACTGGTTTGCGTGATCGACAGCGGGCCACGCTGGGGCCCATGTACGCCGCGATTTTCTTCACCTGAAATTCTGCTGCGCAAGGCATCCGGGCTCATCTTGCCGTCCTGCGTCGGGACAAGCGTTAGCTTTGCTTGCGTATAGAATTCGGGCGCGTTGCATTCGTCTTCGTGGATATGGGCGCAATCGGCACAAAAGATCGTCTGCCAGGGCTGCGTCATCGTGCCCAACAGGACAGAATTGGCCGCAGTGCCGTTGATGATCAGATAAACGGCGGCTTCTGGTGCTTCGAAAATGTCGCGGATCTGGCTGCGGACCTGATCCATGATCGGATCGGCACCATAGCCCATCGCATAGCCTTGATTGGCGGCGATCAGCGCCTCCATCACCTTGGGGTGGGCCGGTCCGGCGTTGTCAGAGGCAAAGAACATTTATAGCGGCTCCTCTATGATGTGGTCTTCCCAATCATCTTCATCAATGTCAAATTCAGGGACGGTCATGCCTTTTACAGACACATTCGCCTGATGCACACTGCGTGGATCGCCCGAGATCAGCGGGTGCCACGGATAAAGCGGTCGCCGTTCGTAGACGAGCCGATAGGCACAGGTCTGCGGCAGCCAATACATGTTTTCTTTGAGCGTTTTCGGGGTCAGCACGATGCATTCCGGCACATAATCATGCCGGTTGGGGTAATTCACGCAGAGGCAGCTATCACCATCCAGCAGCCGACAGGCGACGCGGGTTAGGGCGACCTCGCCGCTGTCTTCGTCTTCCAGTTTGTTCAGGCAGCATTTGCCACAGCCATCGCAGAGCGCTTCCCATTCCTTGCGCGATAGTTTGCCCATCGGTTTGGTTTCCCAGAACCGGGGCGCTAAGGCGTCTCTGTCGATTTCAGACATTGGCGAGGATCTGGCGTGCCTGCGCGCAGTCTTGATCCATCCGGGCGATCAGCGTGTCGATACTGTCGAACTTCAGCTCTGGCCGCAGGAATTCCGCCAAGGCGACAGACAGATGGGTTCCGTAAAGATCGCCCTTAAAATCAAACAGATAGCTTTCGCAATTGGGCATGTTTTCCCCGAACATCGGCCGCACACCGATAGAGGCTGCACCATCATAAGTGCCTTCATAAGCGCCGCTGAGCACATTTACCCGCACCGCGTAGACGCCGAATTTTGGCGGGTGCAGCCCAGCAATGGACATATTGGCGGTGGGAAAGCCAAGATCACGGCCCCGCTGATCGCCCCGGATCACTTCACCTTCGATCCGATGCCAGTGGCCCAGCATTGCGGCAGCGTCACGGGGGCGGCCATCGCTCAGCGCGGTGCGGATCGCGGTAGAGGACACGGCACCGGCATCATTATTGACGATCTCTGCGATGGTCACGCCAAATCCCATTTCGGCACCAAAGGCTTGCAGATCAGTAACGGTCCCCGCCCGGCCTTTGCCAAAACAGAAATCAGCCCCGACAACCACATGTTTGAGGCCCAATTGTTCGCTGATCACCTTCTGCGCAAATGCGCGCGGGCTGAGGCTAGCGAGGGCGGCGTTGAAGGGGACCTCGTACAGCTTTTCGACGCCCAGTTTTTCCAGCCTGTTCGCCTTTGCCTCTGCATTCATGAGGCGGAAGGGGTTGGCATCCTTGGAAAAATAGCTGCGCGGGTGGGGTTCGAACGTCATGATCCCCAAAGGTGCACCGGTCTTTTGCGCGGCGTCCCGCGCCATGTCGATGACCGCTTGGTGGCCAATATGTACACCGTCAAAATTACCGATGGCCGCCGCGGCGCCACGGTCAGACGGGTCAATGAAAGCGGTGTCACGGATAATGCGCATAGCTGTGCGTAGCGTGGCCTGCGCGGGGGTGCAAGATCAGTCGAATTTACGCGACGGCGCGAGCACGGTGGCGTCGCCGGTCAGCACCTTTTTGTTGTTCACGATACAGCGTGTTTCCAGTTTTACCCGGCGCTTGGCATGGTCGATTTCGGTCACCTCGACCTCTGCCAAAACCATATCGCCGGGGCGCACGGGGGCGAGGAATTTCAGGTTTTGCCCAAGATAGACGGTACCGTGACCCGGCAGTTGTTCCCCGATCACCGCACTGACCAGCCCTGCGGTCAGCATACCATGGGCAATGCGGCCACCAAATATGGTGTCATGCGCGTAATCATCATCAAGATGTACGGGGTTTCTATCGGTCGAGACTTCGGCGAAGAGCGCAATGTCGCGATCAGTGATCACCTTGCGCAAAGAGCGGACCATACCGATTTCGATATCTTCGATGCAGATCGTTCCACGGGGGGCGTTGTCCAGCATTTTACGCTCCATTAAGTAATAAAAAATCCCATACCTTACCGGTAGTGAAATTTAATTACCCTAAGGGCGCGAAAAGTCAAGCCGTTCCTTAGCGCAGGTGCCCGATTGCGTAGGTTGTGGCCATCTGTTCAAATTGCAAGTAACGGTCCAGCGCGTCTGCGTCGGGCTGGCCATTTGTCTGCGTTTCTTCCGCGGCAAGACCGCCGGTGATGAACAACGCGTCGATGTCTTCTTGCAATGCCCCCTGAACATCCGTTTTGATTCCATCACCAATGGCGATGATACGCGGATCGGATGGCGCATTGCTTAATGCAGCGAGCCGTCGGCGGGCGAGGTCGTAGATTGGCGGGTGTGGCTTGCCGAAATACAGGCTTTCACCGCCCATTTCGGTATAAAGCTGTGCCACCGCACCGGCGCACCATTCCCGCACATCGCCCCGGTCCACAACGATATCAGGATTGGCGCAAAGCAGCTTCAAACCCTTCTGCTTGGCATAGAGCAGTTCGGGCCGGTGCACGTCCAGATCGGCCTCTGGATCAGATGGCCCGCAGCAGACGATGCCCTCGGCCTGCTCAAGCGGTACCTTTTGAATAGGAACAGGATTTTCGATCACTTTCAAAGGCTTGAAGAAGTCGTCATCACGGGGGCTTTCGCCCATGAACCAGACCTTTTCACCCACAATGCCACGATACATCGCAGCGCGAGCACTGTCGCCAGAGGTGGCAATTGCGTCCCATGCGTCTTCGGGGATACCGAAATCTGCGATCTGATGGGCGACGCTATCCCAGGGTCGGGGCGAGTTCGTGACAAGGATCACAATGCCGCCCTGCGACCGGTAGGTCTGCATCGCTGCGACCGCGTCGGGCAGGGCGCGTACACCGTCGTGCATGCAGCCCCACAGATCGACAAAGGCCACGTCATATTGGCCCGAAATCTCGGAGAAATTTGTGATAATTCGGGTCATTTTCTGCCTTTTTTAACGGTCTGTTTCGCGTCGGACTTGCATCGGACAAACGTCGGACCCGACCGCACGTTCCGTTAAGATGCTTTCAGGTTCGGGATGATCTGCTTTTTCCGGCTCATGATGCCGGGCAGGACGACGGTGTCGCCATCGACTTTGGCGTCAAATGATTTTTCGGCCACTGTCTTGGTCAGATCATTGGGGACCAGCATTGTGGCCTCTTCCTTCAGGATATCCACAACGAAGAGCAGCACCTGATCAACCTTGTCTTCTTTGGCGACGATTGGCATCGCCTTGACCAGCGCATCCTTGCGGTCAAGCAATGGCTTTGGCGCGGTGGTTTCCAGAACCGAGACGCGGAATTTCTTGCCGTCGACTTCGTATTCTTTGCTGTCCATGCGCAGCAGTTCCGCATCAGAGAAGGCGGATACGTCCGATTTCGCCTCGAACATCTCGCTCGAATATTTTTCGATGTCGATTTTCAGCTCTTTCGCCAGCTTTTCAGCCAGTTCCTTGTCCATCGGCGTGGTCGTGGGCGACCGAAAGGCGAGCGTGTCGGACAGGATGCAGGACAGCACCAGCCCTTTGATCCCTTCGGGCATTTTCTTGGCGTGCTCGCCCATCATCTGATGCATGATCGTGGCGGTGCAGGCCAGCGGCCGGATGGTGATATTGATCGGGTTTTTCGTAGTTAGCCCGCCCACCAGCAGGTGGTGGTCGATGATCGCACGCACATCGGCGTTGTTGATATTGGCGGGCAGCTCCGCCGGGTTGTTGGTGTCAACGATCACGCAGGGCTGGTCGTTTTCAACATCCTGTGTGATTTCGGGCAGGGTAAAGCCCCAGCGCTTGGCGACAAACACCGCTTCGGTATTAGGGGTGCCCAGCAGGGCCGCTTTCGCGTCGATCCCTGTGTGGTTCAGAAACCATTCCCAGATCAGCGGGGAACCGGTGCTATCAGTGTCAGGGGATTTGTGGCCAAAAATCAGCGTGGTCATCGGCGTGTCACTTTCAATGAATGTGAATTTTCCTTTGTATAGTTTTGTCCTGCGGCACTGTCACCCCATGCCGTTCGTTTGACGGGTTTCCGGCGGATATGGTATGATGGGGCTGCTCAAGAGGAGGATTCTGGCAATGGACCAGCACGCGTAAACCGCCCGCCCTGATCTGACCCCTTTTCGAGAGGAGCACCCTGACAATGGACATGTTCATCTGACGCCTTTGGGCGATCCGTTCGGTCGCTATGGCCTGATCCATTTACAGATGAGGTGCAAATATGCCCCGCAAAACCATGAAACCCGGCAAGCCGGGACCAAACCCGATGTCCGCCCCCAGAAACCGCCGCGCTGTTCGGCCCGAACCGCAGGGGGTGTCCCGGCAAAACCCCGCACCGGGGCGCAATAAACGGTTCGACCGCCGCCCGCCGAAATTCCCCGGCCGATTGGGCGGGAGGTAAGACATACGCCCCGCCGTTCGCGGCGGGGCGTTTCTGTTCGGTCAGGCGTTAGTCGGCGTCAGCCAAATACCCACCTTGGATATAAATCGTATCTTCGCCGCTTTCGTGAATTTCTGAGTAGATCGTGCCCCCAATTGCACCTGTGTCTGCGCCGAAAAAATTGCCGTTGATTTCGGCGTTTTCAAGGGTTTGGCCAGATGCAAGCGTTCCGTCTTCGACAGTGAAGGTCCCCGAAAAGCCGTTACCGTTGATCGAGACACTGGGGACGATGTAGGTTTCGGCGGTGGTGACGCCGTCAAAATTGCCAAGGCTGAATTCGCCACTCACATTATCTGAATTAAAATTTGCGTTCAGTGTGATCGTGCCCGACGCGAGGTCATCTTCCAACCATGCCCCTGTATCATAGACAGTCGTGTCGGCACTTACGGCATTTGCGTGGATGACGCCCCTATAGGTCGCTGTTCCTGTTTCCGCTGAAACCGTGGCGGGGTCGGTGTCATGGCCAACGACAAATGCAAATCCCTCGGGTGCTGGAATACTCGATCTAAGCGCGCTGAAAACGGTGTAAAGTTCTGCTGCATTGTTGTCGGAAGTGGCTTGGCGTGTCATTACCATTGGCGTAGAGCCAACGTTATATCTGAATTCTCCGTCGGCATTTTCAGTCAGCCTATAGACCACGCCAGAAACGGTGATTCTGACGGTTTCATCAGTTCCATTATCGCCGAACTCGATTCTGACTGGTTCATCGGTATCGATATCGAGTGTTGCACCTTGGTCTCTCGTGATGAACACATTCACGTTTTTGGGGCGATAGGTGATGCCTTGGCTGACGCTGTCGCCGGGTTCGGCAAATCCGGTTTCGGCGACGGGCGTACTGGAGCCACCACCGTTTCCTCCTCCGCCACCTCCGCCGCCGCAAGCTGCGAGTGTAAGTATAAGAGGCAGCGCGGTTGCTTTGCGCATTTGGGAAATGGCCATTTAATGATCCTGCGTGTGAGTATTAATGGCTTGGTAGTAACAAAGGCACTGCACGCATAAAGTGCGTAAAAAAATATTGGGCGGAACTTTGCCATCAGTTTCAGTTGCTTGGCGCTTTATTGCCGAAATGCCTTATTGTTTTCATTTGGGTGACAATTCAATTTTCGGCTAATGTCAGTATTGTGGAAAAGCGCATTTCCCATGCGATCTATTTCGCCCTGCGATCAGGCCCGCGCGCGGAAAATATCTATGTCCTGATATTGCTGTTGCATGTTATGGCGTCGCAACACCCGCCCATTTAACAAGTCCTGAGTGAACTGCGCATGCTCTTCTTGATCGACCGATGACCGATAAACAGCGCGAAGCGGATCTTTACCCCCCGATCAAAGCCTATCTGCAACGGCAGGGCTATGAGGTGAAGGGAGAGGTCGGCGCGGTGGATGTTGTTGCCCGTCGCGGTGATGAGCCACCCCTGATCATCGAGCTGAAGCTGGGGTTTTCCCTGTCGTTATTCCATCAGGGGATCGACCGGCTGACGGTCAGCGATCTGGTGTATGTCGCGGTGCCGCACAAGCCGGGGAAGCCGTTTCAGCGGGCGTTGAAGGACAACGTGAAACTCGCCCGCCGCGTGGGGCTGGGGGTGATGACGGTGCGTCTGCGTGATGGCCATGTGGAGGTGCAGGCCGATCCGGGCGGTTACGTCCCGCGCAAATCTGCAAAGAAAGCGGATCGTCTGTTGCGCGCGTTTGATCGGTTGCAGGGTGATCCGAACGATGGCGGTGCAACGCGCCACGGGATTGTCACCGGCTACCGGCAGGACGCCCTGCGTTGCGCGCGATTTCTGGCGGTGCACGGCCCCTCGGCCGGGGCGACGGTCAAGGAATGGGCCGAGGTGCCGACAGCGACGCGGATCATGGCGGATGATCACTATGGCTGGTTCCGCCGGGTGTCGCGCGGGGTCTATGACCTCACCGAGGCGGGCCGAAAGGGTATCGCCGATTTCGGTGATACGTGACTATTCGATACGGGTTAGCGCCCAGCCATCATCCTGCAAGAGTTGCAGCAGCCCATCCGGCCCGATCAGATGCGCGGCCCCCACGGCGACAATAAGCGTATCATTTGCGTTTGCCGCTTCTGCGATCACCGGCATCCAGTTGCGGTTACGGTCGATCAGCAGGGATTGTTCGGTCTCTGCAAAAAGGGCGGTGGCCGCTGCGGGGTCAATACCGTCGATTTCGGTCATAGCGATCCGCGACATTTCCCAAAGCCGGCCCACATCTTGCGCGAAATATCGATCAAGCAGTGCCACGAACATCTGTTGTTGAATGTCAGGCGTCATCAGGTTGATCATCAACATCTCGATCTGGTCGTCGATGGGTTCGTCCTGAAAGATGTCGAATAGGGTAGTAAAGGGCTCAAGCGCCTGCATCGGAACACCGGCGTCGCTTGCCCCCTGCGAGATCATATGATCCAGCCCGCGATTCCCGTTGACCATGTCCTGCGCCGCGCAGGGCGGAATGGATAGCACCAGCGACAGATACCAGGGTTGCATCTTCGCAGCCATGAAGCCGGGAATATTGCGCGCTTGGGCGGCGTCGGCGATGGCCGTCCAGGTTTCATCGTCCAGAACCTCTGGCAGGGTTGGCCCTTCGGTGATGAACAGTCGTCCCGGATCGGTGCTGATCAGGTCTTGTAGCTCGGCCTCTTCCTTGGGGGTGGCTTCGAGCAAAACCAGATCGGCGGCCACGACGTCTGCGGCGATTTGCAGATAGATATCATCCAGTCGCGGGTCGTAGATATGTACGGTGCCAACGACGGTCATGCGGGTGTCGTCCTGCGTGGCTTCCCAGATCAGCCCTTCGGCAAAGGGCAGGTCGCTGACGGCTTTTGTCAGGTCCGCCTGCTGGGTCGGGCTAAGCTGGTCAAGATAGTTGTCACCAACACATTGCCCCCATGCGGGCAGGGTGGTCAGTGTCAAAGCGGCGATGGCGGCAGAGCGCAGGAACATAACGGGTCCTTTGGGTTACATACGCCTAACGTAAGCACGGTCCGCCCCGGGTCAATCACCCGAGGCGGTTTTGCAGCAACATACGTTGTCCGGCCCGGATCAGCCAGCGTCCTAGCGTGTCCCGCAGGGAGCGGCTGGGCGGTGGCACCACCTGCAAGGTGGGGCGCAATTGCACCGGGGCTCCGCTTGGTTGCGCCGCATCCGTGATCGCGGCTTGCAAGGCAAGCGGTGGCCAGCCGATCGTGGCGGGTGTCAGCCGCAGCCGTTCAGGCAGGCCGCGCCGTTTGACGGGTTTGCTATCAGAATCGTGATGGATATCGGGGCCGATCCGATGATCGACGTGAAAGAAGGGGGGATGCATGGTGAAACCGATCTTGGAAATTCGAAGAGATGTTGCGTGCGCGTATCGCGCAAACGCGTGCTGCAATGCCGAGGCCTAATGCCAGGCGAGTGTGAAATCCTTTCGCGTCATTGCAGTCTCCTTGATTCGTGATCGAACGCCTTTTACCTACCCCAAGGTCATGCTGCGGCCAAAGCTATTTTTTGCGATCTGGGATTTTTAAGGATTTTGGGGAAATTCCGGAGCGGTTTATGCGTCGGTTTTTGTCTTTGGTTGGCCTGCGAAAAATGCTGTGAGATTTTCCAAAAATGCAGACATATATGACATAGCTACGGTGACAGAAATCAACTTTCGGACGCGATTTCTTTTGGGCGCAGCGCGCTTTCAGCCCGGTTTAGATCTGTGATAATTGTGCATCATCGGCCCGTAGGATACGGTGAAATTGTCATTTCGCTGATCACCTCTAGCGCGGCGCAGCTATGCGACAGATCAGGAAAATGCGGACGATAGGGCAGCGGGGTCCAGGATTTCGATACGTTGCCGTGATGATTTGACTGCCCCTTGTTTGGCGAGCTTGCTGATCGAGCGGCTGACCATTTCGCGGTTGGCGCCGATGGAACTTGCGATCTCGGCATGGGTGGGGGCGTCGGTAATGACGGCACCGCCGAACAGTTTGTCCTGTTCAACCGCGAGCCGCAAAAGGTACATGCTGACCCGCCGTTCCACCGACATGGTGGTCATTTCCAGATTGCGAGCGGTCAGCCTGCGGACCCGGCTGACCAGCACCTGCACAATACGGTTGCGGATAACCGGGACCTGTTCAAAGAGTGTCAGGAAGGTTTTCCGCTGCATGGTCAGAACTCGTGCGTCGGTCTTGGCGAAGACAGCCAGCGAGCGTGGCTGCCCGTCAAAGGCGGCAAGCTCCCCAAAGTAAGCGCCCTTTGGAAAGCGTGAAAAGACGATTTCCCGTCCTTCATCTGTCCAGAGCACTGCAAAGATCGACCCGGACAAAAGAAAATACACGTCGTAAGATTTGTCTTCCTGATCGAAAAGCGTCTGCCAGGCCGCATAGCGTGCTTCTGCCAGTTGCAAGGGGATCCCGGCGAGATCATTTGCCGTTACGCCTTCGAACAGCGGGAGATTGTATTTGAAAAGCTGCTCTGGCGTCATGCTGCTGCCAGAATGTCCCGCGCTTGAATGATTTCGGGCAGGACCGCATCGGGGTCAAACCCCGCGAGCGCTTCGGCGATGTCAGATTGGTTGGCGCGTCCCATTCGAAACTGATCAAGCCGGGCGCGGATCACCCAAAGCCATGCGTTCTGCTTTTGCGCGATGGTGGCGGCCTGTGCGAGCGCCTTTGCGCCCTCATCCGTACGGCCCGTGTCATGGCAGATCCCGGCGTGCAGCCGCAGGACCTCTGGATACCAGCACCACAGGCCGGTGGCTTCATTTTCGCGCGTCGCAAAGAGAGCGGTTTGATAGGCTTTGTCATGATCGCCCCGTGCCAAGAGCGCCACCGCGTAATGGGCCCGGAAATAGGGCAGGCCGATATTGGAGCCCATCACCTCGTGGGTTTTGATGGTCTGCTCAAACGCGGCGATGCCAGGGTCTGTCAAGGCAATGTCCGGGTTCATGATATTCAGCCAGGCTGCACCGGTGGCCTGCCAGAAGGTTGCGGATTGCTGGTGCGCAGTGTCCAACCCAAGGGTCAGCCGTGCGAGCGCCTGATCTTGCAGGCCAGCATAATAGAGCGGCACGGCCCCCCAGACCTGCGCCCATGGCAGCATGACCGGGATGTTCAGACGCTCTTGATGCGCGTCAATATCAGCGATCAGCCGGGGGATCATATGCGCATCACCATGTATGGCACGGCCGGGAGCGTCGAACAATTGGCAGGCGGCGAGGAAATCAACACCATAACTGCTGATAACACCGCCGTGCCGGCTTAGATCGTAGATGTCCTGCATTTCTGAGAATTCTGCGAAAAGCTGTTCGAAATCGCCGGTATAGAAATTTAGACACACACGCGCGTTGAACGAGGCTAGTTGAACTTCATTATTGGTTTCGCCCGCGCAGACATTCGCTGCGGTATCGCGCAGCAGATCGCAGAAGCGTGCGGCGCTGGGCCGGTCGGCGGAAATGACCGCGTGAGAAAAGCCGCCAAGAAAGGCGGGACCGTTGGCGCTGGAATATTCCTGTTTTGATGTCGCCAGCTTTTCGACCGCTGCATAGGCTTCCCGGACCGTCGGGGCCGTGAAACCTTGGGTATGTGTGCGAGTTGCCCCTAGGGCGGTATAACAGGCGATTTCAAGATCGGTCACATCTACATCTGCCGGCGCTTCGTCGCAAAGGCTGAGCGCGGCCAGAATATGTGCTTCGGCATCATCCAGCGCCCCTTGAAAGAGCGCCCATTGGCTGACGGCCAGATAGTTCTGGATCGCGGGCACATGTTGCTGTGCCCGGCTTAGATGGTCTGCCAGCAGCGCCGGGTTCCGCCGGACCGCATCGGGATGTTCTGCCTGTAGATGTGCAGCCAGCTTGCTGTGATAGTCGATCCGGGTGCGCCGCAGAAGCCCTTGATAAGCCGCCTGCTGCAGTAGAGCGTGTGCAAAGGTCCAATGCCCATCGTCATCCTGTTCCAACACGCCCTGCATGCAAGCTTTGTTCAGATGCCGGTCTAGCGGTTCATGCGCGTCGGCGAGGCTGCGCAGCATGTTCAAACTGAAACTGCGGCCGATCACCGCGGCACATTGCAGTACAGGTTTTGACGCGCCGGTGGCGTCAATCTGTTCTGCCAGCAGGTCCATCAGCGAGCCGGGGATTTTAGTGTCGCCGCCTTGGCTGCGCTTGAACAGCTGTTCCAGAAACAACGGGACGCCCGCAGCTTGTTCAACTAGCGCATCACGTGTGCCGTCGGCGACATTGCCTTGCGACAAGGCCTGCAACATTCCGGCGGCGGTATCATCGTCGAGCGCATCAAGCGGTATGATGTCGAGTGTAAGATTGCCAAGGTATTTGCCAATCTTGGTGTCTTCACGGCTGGTCATCAGGATTTGGTAATCAGCCGCTGCCGCGTCCTGCAAGATATGCGCCAACACTCCGAAACTGGCATTGTCGAGCCAGTGCAGGTCTTCGAAAATCAGCAACCCACTTGATTGTCTTGCACGGATCGCCTGCCAGAAACTGTCTTCGATCAATGCTTTCAGCGCCACATTTGTCCGTTCGGCCAGCAGCCTTTGCCCATTGGGCAGACCCAGCACAAGTGCGAGCGCGCGTTGGGTGTCCGCTTCCAGATCTGGGAAAAGGCTTTGGATGTCGCTGAACTCGGGCAAGGCACAGCCCGTTTCGCGCATGATCCAGTCAATGAACGGTTGGTAGCTAGCCCGCACATGCACGCCGTTGGCGCCGAAATGCAGCACCGCAGGCGCAGATTTTGCCACATAGCGGGCGAGCGTGGTTTTCCCGATCCCGGCCTGCCCGACCAAAAGGCAGGGGTGGTCGCTGCTGTTGATCCGCTCCAGCTCTGCCCTGCGTCCGACGAAATAAGCGGGTACGCGTGTTTCTGGCTGTCGGAGTTCTGGCATCGGCTGGAACAATGTCTGCTGCTCGGCAAACCCTTTCAGCTTTTGACCGGGCCTTTCGGACAGGCTGAAACCGCCCCGCAGAAGGTTGCGCGTGGTTTCAGCGATCATCACCGTGCCGGGTTCGGCCTTTTCCTGAATGCGCTGGGCAAGGGTTGTGACCATGCCGGTGGCGCGGGGCAGGCTGTCATCGCTGTCCGAGGCACGCACCGCGACCTCGCCCGTGGCGACGCCCACGCGCAGGGTGATCTCTGTACCCGGTTTATAGCCGGTCTTGACCTCGCGCACGGCGGTCATTGCGGCGTTGACAGCCTTGGCCGCTGATAGCTCATCGGCGTGGGTCAGGCCGAACAGGGCGACGATACCGTCGCCCAGATATTCGGTTACTTCACCGTCATGCGCTTCGATGATGGTGCGGGACTGCGTATAGAAGTCCTCAAGCCAATGTTGCAGGTCTTCCGCATCTGCGGTGCTGGCGATCAAGCTGAATCCCACCACATCCATGAATACAGCAGTGATCTGCTTGCGTTCGCCCATGCCGCGAGTGCTGCCGGGCATATGTGGCCTGTTCATCTGTCACTCCCAAATCCCCAACCCGCATTATAAGCGGGTTTTTGCCGCTTCCAAGCGCGCAATGCGCCAGCTGTCGAAAGGATTTGAGAGGGTCCAGCTGGTCCAGATGCGAAATGCGCCGGGCAACCTGATGTCCGAGGCGACAGGATCATCGTACAACCGCAAGGGGTATGCTGTCATCTTGCCTGCGGGCAGATTGGCCAGCCCTGCATCTTGCACGTCGATTTCCGCATGTATTCCAGCGACATAGGCCGATGTCAGCCCGAAATCGAGGTTCGAAAACTGCCATTTTCCCAGCTTGTTCTGTGTCACCACAACCTGATTGGCCAGCCGATCCACAGCGCCCAATGTCGCAAAATCGGTCAGCGGACGGGCCATATCGCGCTGGGCATATTTGCCAGACCAGATCGGTGACCCTTGCGGGGATGCAACACTATAGCGGCTGTTCTCCATCGTCAGTTTGCCCATGCGCTTGTTGTATCCGTAAAACCAGATACCGGCGAGCTGCGGCAATTTACTGTTGAGATAAAGATTCGGCAGATAAGCAAATGTGCCTTCCTGCCCTTCAACCTGCACATAGTTGATGGCGATGATCGCTTCCAGATAGGTCGGAAAACCCAGCAAGCGCGGCAGGATCGTTGGCCGGACGCCCATTTGGGTATTGGCCAGGATCGAGACGGGATGCGTGCCCTCTGGCGTCAATGTCTGCGGGTGCAGTTTCATCCCTTCGGGCAGGCATTTTTCTAGCTCTTTCGCGTCGACCGCATGGAAGCTAAAGAACCCATCCAATTCGCCCACGCCGAAAAACGGTGTGATTGGCCAATTCGCGTTCTGAGCATAGGGGCTGTGCAGCTTGGTCGTTTCGCCCGGACCGCTTCCCGGGGGAATATCGCTTTTGCCGACGATCTTGATATCGGCCCCGGTGAGCCCGCGTGCCGCCCAAAGGCCGGAAATTGTTGCGGCCTCAACGCAGCCAGCGTTCATCCCGCATACCGTCCAATCGCCTGCGGCATAAAGGTTGGCAAAGCCTGTCCCATCCGGTGGAAGCCGGTATTGCACGGAATTTGGCACCGAAAGCACATAGCGTTCAGAGCCATAAAAGTTTTGCCGGAAATACTGCGCCTTGAATTTTTCCAGATCGGTTTTGGCCTCCGGGGCGACAAGGATGGATGTGTCGAACTTTCCGTCCTTTTCCGCGTTTGGCCACCATTTTGTGAGCCATTTATCCGCCCAATCCGACACCCGATCTTCGAACGGGATTGGCTCGACGCCAGCGTTTTTGGCTGGGCTACAGAAATAAGCGATAGAAACAGGTTGCGGGTCTGGCCAGTCTTCGCGTTTGATCAGGTCGGACATATCCGCCCAGGTATCCAACGGCTCTTCAAAGCTGGTGATAACGGTTTTCAGATCGGGGGGGATGTCGCCGATGTTGTGCTTGGCCACCAGATCGTTCCAGCCCAGTTCATTGGCCGATTGATTGACCCAGAATTGCGCCGCATGGGTAGCTACGGTGTGGACACGCTCCATCATCATGCGCCACCGGGAGCTGGCCTCAACGAGATCCTGCGCCATGTAGGGCAGCGAGCCGAGCGATGCGCCAAGGATGACCTCGTCGAAATCCTCGCCCCGTTTCAGACTGTAGGCACGCCCGCTGGGCGGGTCTTTTTCGCATTCGAAATCGATCCCGTCATTTTCGTATCTTTCCCCATCGACCAATTGGTCCCAGCGTGGTTCTGACGGCCAGCACGGCAGGTCCTTGACCACAACAAAGGGGTCGTAGTCATCGTATTTCAGCGCCGCTTGTTCGACCATTTCGATCCGGTCGATATAGGTTTTGCTGTCGTCCAGCCGAAGGTTTCTCGCGGCGTTGAAGAATTTGAATTTCACGCCCCGGTGTTTGAGGATTTGATAATAGGGTCCGAAGATCGTGTCGCCCATCCCGGCCATCATCTTGAAGAAAAGCGAGCCTTTGTAGGTGAAAGCCAGTCGAAGCAACCCACGGATCGCGGTGCCCGCCCCGACGCTGCGATCATCTGTGACACCCGCAGGATAGCCAAAGACATAATCGTAGCAGCCCCGGAATACGGCCGAGTAGACGGATTCGTGGCTGGCACCGTAATGCAGTAGCCAGGCGCTGATTTCCCAGTCGTCGATCGCATCAAAACCCTGCCGGCACAGCCCGTTATCCAGCGTGCCCCGGAAGAAGGCCAGCGACAGGCTGATCATGTATTTCATCCGGCGCGCCATGTCGGACAGAACGCCATCGGGAAAGGCTTGCTCGTCGAACCAGCTTTGTGCGTGCCGCGCCATATCGGCAAGCACCATCGATTCAGCGTGTTTGTGATCAAATGCGTTGTCGGGCATCTTTTTGACGAACTCTTGCATGTGATGCAGCGGTGTCGGCTTTTTGATGTCGATGTTTTTGGCCTTGAGCGCAGCGTGAAACCGGTGCGGCATCACGTGGGGCGTTTCTTTTTCCGCTTCTTCCATCAAACGTTCGATGAAGCCGACAACCATTTCCAGGACTTCTTGGAAATAGGCGAATGGGGATGGGATCACATCGCCGGTGCCGGGGATTTCGCTATTGGGTTTGAATTCGATCCGCCAGGGGTGGACATTCACCTGGCCATTTCCGTCCTTGATCTGTTCCGAAATCAGAAAGCTGTTGAGCCCGGTAAACGCTTTGTCCATCGTGCCAAGTGGCGCATCGGGGCTACGTAGGCCTGTTTGATTGAGCTGATCGTAGCAATCCCGCATCAGCCGGAAGCCGTTTTCGTAAAATCCGGCCCAAATATGCAGCCCGTGTTCTTCGATCCGGCCTGACTTTTTCATATTCCGCCCGCTGGCGCCTTTACCGCCAAGCCGCCATCCCAGCTGGTAAAGCGTAATATCGTATTTGTCCTGCCAATTCGGCAATTGCGTAATCGCATAAGCCGAGGTAATTGCACCGACACCGCCGCCAATGATGGCGACCTTTGTTTTATTTGGCATTTTTGCCGCTCCCAAAATCAACTTCGGTCAAATAAAATAGACCTATGCATACAATACGTCCGCTATTAAACGATTTTTGCCAAGAGTTTATTTTCAGATATTTGTGTTGCCTCTGCAATTGTCGGCAGAGCGATGTTTCAACGCATCACCTGAACGCAAATCGCCCTTTCTGGATGAAAGGGCGATCACAGGTCAATTGCGAATATTTATTGCTTAAATACTGTCAGCTGCAGGGTGCCAGGGCGCTGCGACACCAACCGACAGGACCGGCGCACCCTCTTGGCGGGCGGTCAGCCCGATCCGCCCGTGATGTAACTGGCAACATGGGGCGTGCGGCAGATTGTCGATCAGCGCGCCATAACCGTCCAGCGCCTCGCCGCCGCAGGCTTTGATGCGTTGTCCCGCCTGTTCATCGTTTTTGAACAGGGTGTTTGCCGCAAAGAGCAGCGTCAGTTCTGGCGGTTTGCCGGCCTCTTGCATGGCAAAGCTGAAGCCCAGACGTGGCGGTGGAAGATCGGATACTGACGGATCGCCCACCAGCCGCTCCACTGCAAGCGCGAGCATGTCCACCGGCACATGCGCAAGCGCGGCGAGCATCGGCAGCGCCGTTGCAATGGTCTGGTCTGTTTCGCCGTAGATCGTCGTCTGACCGGTATGGCCGTCATAGCCGATCATCGTTGCGTGTGCGGTGTCACCAAGTGTTTCCATCACTGGCGCGACATCCGTGGGTGACATCAGCGCAGACAGGTCATCCGCACCCTCTGGCAGTTCCGCGTAGAGCTTTGTTTCGACGCGCGCGCCGATCACCCGCAGCCCCAGCCAAGCGCCATAAGACAGGCTGGTGCTGCCCTGCGCCGCCGCGATGACGTCACGCAGCGCCGCATCGGGGGTTTTGCCGCCACGTTCTGCCATGACGCGGCACACCTGATCGACCTGATGCGCATGGCCGCGCGCCGGGTCACCGATTGCCGTCATCAATTGCAACCCAGACTGACCAGCACTGAACCACATTTCAATGGGCGAACCGGTATCCGTCAGGGCGCTGGGCGACCAATCGGACCAGCCGCTTGGGTCCATGACGCCCAGATCGTGCAAAACGCGTTCAAGCACTTCGCCCGCGCGGCCCTGTCTGCGCAAATACCAGCACCAATCCAGATCGCTGCGGGCGGGAATTGCAGGAGCAAAATTGAACATTGTCAGGCCTTTCCTTGTTCATATCCGCCCGTGTGACGGACGTGCGGCAGCTTTCTTCTAGTCCGGGGAAATGTGTTTGTGTGTGCATTTTGGCACAAAGCGGCCTGTTGTCAGTTACGCGACGGAAACAAACCTTCGAAAGCGATGATATAATTGATACAAAGGCTGGGCTGCATATTGCCATGTGCGATGTCCAGTCCGACAAGATCGGTCACGGCAGGTGCTTTGGTATCAAGCGCAATATCGGTTGTCTGGCAGCTACACGTTGGTGGTGGGGACGCCTGTTGATGCTGGGGTATAGCCCGCAAACCCTGTGTGATGGTTTCGGTGCCGGTTTTCTGACCGATGCTGCGCGGGCGCAGGCCGGTTCCATGTCCGGCATGCATCGGCACCCGTCCACGCAAATCCGGCAGTGCGAATTTTTTCCGCCCGTCGCCACCGTAGGTGACCCCCAAGATCGCAAAGAGCGACGGGTGTTCGTCGATGTCTAGCAGCTGCCCATCGCAAAAGGCCCAGCCTCGGGGGGCGAAATTTCCACCGAAGAGCATGATTTGCCCGACCAATGGTCTCATTACTGCTCCTAATAGACGCGCATTCACGAGATGAGCGAAATTGCTCTGCGCAAGACATAGCGCGCAATGTGCAATCAGGATGCCGTGCGGGTCTGTGTCGAAACGCACAGAATTGCGTTCACGTCGCGGTAGCGGTGCCATCCGAAAGGCGGTTTTTGCACATTGCGGCTGGAAAAGTCAGGCGACGGCTTCGGCGACCGTTGGTGTGCCCCCGTATATCGTGCAGACCTGCAGCGCCGCATCTGCGGCCTCGCGCCCTTTTTTGAGGAAATGCTCTGTGAAGAACGCATGATGTTCTGCGCTTGGCTGGAAATGATGCGGGGTGAGCGATACAGATAGAACAGGGGTGTTTGTGCGCAATCCCACGTCCATCAGGCCAGAGACCACGGCCTGTGCCACAAAATCATGCCGGTAGATGCCCCCGTCCACAACAAGCGCCGCAGCGATGATGGCGGCATAATCGCCGGTTTCCGCCAGCCGTTTTGCCAGCAGCGGCATTTCAAAGGCGCCGGGGACATCGAAAACTGTGACCTCTGTTGTGCTGCCTGCCTCTTGCAGCCGGTCCTGAAAACCGATCAGCGCCTGATCCACGATATCGGCATGCCATTGCGCCTTGACAAAGGCGAATTTAAGGGATTTTGTCACCGCTCTTGGTCCTTTCCACATGACAAGATCCCAGAGCGTCAGAACAGGCGAACCCAAGGTTCGACCGCCCATTCTCTTTCATCCGGACTATACCGTCGGCCCCGGAGTTTCACCGGATCTGCTGACCCAACCCAAAGGTTGGCGCTCGCGGGCTGTCACCGCCGGTGGGGAATTTCACCCCGCCCTGAGAATGCGAAATCGTTACGGTGTGCATGACACGCTGTCAACGCGCCAAGGGGATGATTTAACCGGCGGCCCGCCCGGCCCGCCGCCCGGAATGGATGCAACCGCCTAGAAAAGTGCCTTCAAGCGCATTGTTCCCGTGATAGCCGCCCCCGCCAAACCCGGCAGCCTCGCCCGCAGCAAAGAGCCCGTTGATGGTCGCACCACCCGGCGCAAAGACCCGCCCGTCCAGATCGGTGTGAATACCACCCAGCGTTTTGCGGGTCAGCACATGCAGCTTCACCGCGATCAGCGGCCCGTTGGTCGGATCAAGAAGCTTGTGCGCTTTTGCCGTCCGGATCAGCTTGTCACCCAGATAGTTCCGCGCGGTGTGGATCGCCGAAATCTGCGCGTCTTTTGTAAAGGGGTTGTCGATCTGCGCATCGCGTGCGGTGATCTGTGCGAGCAGCCTGTCCGCATTGATCAAGCCGCCGCCTTTGGCCTGCATCCCGGCCACAAGCGTCTGAAAATCATCGGCCACCACGAAATCCGCGCCTTTGTCTTTGAACGCCTCTACCGCACTGGTCGCACCTTTGCCTAACCGCTCTTTCAGCACACCGCGCCAGCGACCGCCGGTCAGATCGGGATTCTGTTCCGACCCTGACAGGGCGAATTCCTTTTCGATGATCTTTTGTGTCAGCACAAACCACGTATGGTCATGCCCGCGCCTGCAGATTTCATGCAGCGTGGACATTGTGTCAAAGCCGGGCATGCAGGGCGGGGGGAGCCGTTCGCCGGTTGCATCAAACCACATGGATGATGGGCCGGGGAGTATCCGAATACCGTGGTGGGGCCAGATCGGATCCCAGTTCTGGATGCCCTCGGTATAATGCCACATCCGGTCGGTATTGATCAGCTCTGCGCCAGCGTCTTTGGCGATATCAAGCAGCAGCCCGTCCACATGTTCCGGCACGCCTGACACCAGTTTTTTAGGTAGCGGCCCTGATTTACGGGCATCCCAGTTCCGGCGGACCAGATCAAAATTCCCGCCCATGCCACCAGAGGTCACGATCACCTGATCGCAGCCGATGTCGAAATCATCGACCACATCGCGGTTTGTGGCCGCCCCGCGCGGGGCGTTATCGGGGGCAAGGATATCACCGCCCACGCCAGTGATCTTACCGTCGGTGATGTCCAATCGGGTAACCCTGTGGCGGAAACCGAAGGTGATCTTGCCAGATTGCTCGGCCGCCAGAACGCGGTCCGCGAATGGTTTCAACACGCCCGGCCCGGTGCCCCATGTGATGTGAAATCGCGGAATGGAATTGCCGTGACCGTCGGCAAAGGACCCGCCCCGTTCGGCCCAGCCGACGACCGGGAACCAGCGCATGCCCAGACCGTGCAGCCAAGGCCGCATCTCGCCCGTCGCAAAATCCAGATAAGCCTCTGCCCATTGGCGCGGCCAGTGATCCTCGGACCGATCGAACTGTGCAGAGCCGAACCAGTCAGACCGGGCGAGCGCATGGCTGTCTTTGATCCGCAGCCGCCGCTGTTCCGATGTGTCGATCATGAACAGACCACCCAGCGACCAAAAGGCCTGCCCGCCAAGGTTCTGACGCCCTTCCTGATCAAGGATGGTGACCGTCTTACCCCGTGCGAGCAATTCGTTGGCCGCAACAAGCCCCGCAAGGCCCCCGCCGATGATGATGACGTCACTTTGCATCAGACGGGTCGCGGCCGGGAAATATTTGGTTTTGTCAGCATGATGATGATCCCTCCCCTGACCGTCCTCATGCGGGGATCATAGCGGTGTGGCAGGGGCGCTTGTCAAACGCCTGACGGATTTCGTTATGTCAGATTTCTTTTCAGGCGCGCGCCGGTCAGCTGGGTTTCATCGGCACGTACCAATGGGCTAGAGCGGGACAGCCGGGTCACGCCGCCTGTCGTAGAATGCCGCGAGTGTCACGAAGCATAGCCCCGGGAAGCCGACCATTTCTGGCGAAAACCAGACCACGATTGCGATCTTGGCAAGGTCTGTTCTGCGGGACGGACTTGCCGTTCGACTTATTCGACCTGAGGTCAGCTTTGTGTGCTTCGCGGCCGTGGCGATAAACACCGCCGGATAGCTTGCCCGTTTGAGTCGGCTTCGGCGGCACGCCTGCGTTTTGTACCAGTGCCGACGCGGTGGCCCGCCATTGCTGATCGCTATCACCTGCGGTATTTCCCGCGTCGCTTTTCAGATGAGCATTGCTGCGCCAGCGAACGAGCGTAGGCAAAACTCTATCTCGCTGCGGGGCTCTGCTGTCGCGCCCGTAGTGCGCGCCGCCTTCTAAGAGGCTTGTACCACTTTCTGTGAAATCGCGCCAAATATCGGGTCGCCCTCGCGGGTCCGGCATTCCATCCGGACGTGATCGCCAAAGGCCATATAAGGGGTCTGCGGCGTGCCGGTGTCTAGCATTTCAATGCCGCGCCGTTCGGCCAGACAGGACGAGCCAATCTCGCGGAAGTTTTCGTTGGACACTGTGCCAGAGCCGATGATCGTTCCTGCGACCAGGATCCGTGTCCGTGCCGCGTGGGCAATAAGTTCGTCAAAGCCGAAGGACATGTGATAGCCATCTGCTGCGCCGAAATGCGCACCGTTCAGATCGACCTGCAGGGGCAAGTCCACACGCGCGTCGCGCCAGGCGTCGCCCAATTCGTCAGGTGTGACTGCGACGGGTGCCACGGAACAGGCGGGTTTGGCCTGCACCCAGCCAAAGCCGGTTTTCATCTCAATCGGGGCTAGGGTGCGAAGAGACCAGTCGTTGATCTGGAGCAGTAGGCGGATGTGGACGTTGGCGGTTTGGGCGTCCGTTCCCATCGGCACGGCATCACAGATGATCCCAAACTCGCCTTCAAAATCGATGCCGTCGTCTTCTGACGGGAAGGGCACATCGGCCGTCGCAGGCAGGAATTCATGGGACATGCCTTGGTACATCAATGGGCGCCCCTTGGGGGTCGGGTCCATCTTGAAGACCTTCTGCATCAGATCGCCGTGGCTGTCATAGGCGGACCCGTCGAGCCATTGCCAAGCGCGCGGCAAGGGAGCCAACGCGGCGGATTGATCGAACGGATCGCCACCGCCGCTATTGAGGGCCTCGTATTGCGTCTGAAGCGCAGGGGCATGGGTGTCCCAGTTTTCCATCAAGGATTGCAGGGTCGCAACATCGTCGGCGGAGGTCGATCGAGTCAAATCGCGGCTGACAACATGCAACGCGCCATCAGGGGTTCCGTTGGGCAGGGTGGCGAATTTCATGGTCTTTCTCCGGTTGGCAAGGCTGCTGCGATACGGTGGCCTCGTTTGTCTATTTGAACTTTGGTGCTAGGCCTTCGGCTTCGAGGGTGGCTTGCAAGGACGCATCTTTGGACAACGCGCGCTGGATCGCGGGGCGGGCCTCCATTGCCTGCGCGTGCGCGGCCCAATGGGGGATGTCTGCGCCGGAAAATCCGGCGCCCGTGATGCGAAACCAGATCCAGTAGACGTATGCGTCCATCACAGACCAAGCGTCGCCATACCACCATTTGCCTTTGCCGAGCCGTGTGTCGATGAGCTGGGCAAGAGGCGTCATTGCGTCCATCGCTTTGGCGCGAACAGAAGCCATCGCATCTTCGCCGTCCGCCATGAACATCGGCATGCGGATGCGCGTGACAACAGGGTGAACCGTATCGGCGCAAAAGGCGAGGTCAGCGGTGATCTGCGCGTCTGCGTAGGGTGTCGTGGCTTTCGGCAGCAGCCCGTCAAACCGTGTCGCCAGATATCGGGCAATCGCAACGTTCTGCGTCACGGGGCCATCATCGGTCAACAAAAGCGGCACTTTGCCCGCTGGATGCATCGCCAGATAGTCGGGGCGCTTATGCTCACCCTTCATGAAGCGGACGAGCTTGACCTCATAGTCAGCGCCTGCCTCTTCTAGGGTCATCATCGGGACGCGTGAACACGCGCCAGGTGCGGCATAAAGTGTGAGGGTCATGTCAGGCGGCCACCGAGTGTTTCGGCGAACCAATCGGCAATGTAGTGGCGTCCAAAACTCATGTTGTCGGCGCCGACGTGCTCAACTCCGCCTTCACGGGGCGTGAAAATTTTCAATTCGCGCCGGGGCGAGTTTACCAACTGATCATAGCTTTGGTGCGCATAGTCGAGGCTGATCTGACGGTCGAACTCGCCATGGGTGACCAGAAACGGCACTTTGATCTTTTCCATCTGGCCGTTGAGGTTCATGCCCTTGGATTTTTCGATGAAATCTTCTTGCCCGTCGGCACCAAACACCCAATGCACGTGTTTCCAGTAGTGCGGCACGGGGTTTTCACCCTCGCGATTGATCCGCCGTTGCTGGACCTCGGCCCAGTTGTGGTTGGCTCCCCAGACAGCACCGGAGGCGAAGCGTGGTTCGTTGGCGCAAACGCGCGGGGCGTAGTAGCCGCCCAGCGAGATACCGGTGATCCCGATGCGGGCGCTGTCGACGTCGTTGCGCCCATCAAGGTAGTCAAAGACGGGCGTGCCCCAGTCCTCGGACTTCCAGTTGGCGGGCATGCCTTGCAGACGCAGGCTTTCGCCGGTGCCGGGCTGGTCCACGCACAGCGACGCGATGCCCCGTTTGGCCAATTCCTGCGGCAGGCGCGACCAATAGAGCAGCTCCTTGTTGCTATCTAGGCCGTTCAGATAGACGACGCAGGGCTGCAGGCCTTCGACGCTTTCCGCAGGGGTGAAGAGCGCAGCGAGGGTCGTGTCGCCGTAGGGCACTTCGACCCGACGCACGGTTTCGCCCGCCTGCTGTGTGCCTTGCTGGAAATTGGCGATGCCCTTTTTAAAGGTCGCAAGGCGATTTTCGCTGCCATGGGCCTGCATCCGTTCGGCGGTCAGATAATAAAGCGCGGCGCGCTGGCGCTTGGGCCCTGCCGACAGCATCCGCCCCATGGCGTCGTCTTCTTCCGCCAACGACACCAACTTGTCCGCCATCTTCATCCATTCGAGCATGAATTCGACGGTGCCTGCGTCCTCGCCTGCTTCGGCCTTGGCCAGCAGGGGTTGGCACATATCCATGATTTCCCCCAATTCCGCGCCACTGGCCATCGCGATCGAGACGGATAGGTTCCAGACGTAGTTCGGGAAATATTCAAACAGGGCCATTGCAGGCGTTCCTTTCTTGGGGATGTGGGGTCGTGATTAGATCGGCTGGCACATCATGCCGATGGTCTGGCCGGTCAGTTCGCCTACGTTGAACGGTTCGATCTTGCCCATCTGCATTTCGCCGATGCGGACAGAATTCCTGGCCACATGGGACACACGGGGCATGCGGCGGGTACGGTAGGCGGCAAAGGCCTCTTCGGGGCTATCCGTCTTGGTCAACTCATCTGCAAGCACCAAACCGTCCTCGATGGCCATGCCCGCGCCTTGGGCCAGATGCGGGGTCGAGGCATGAACCGCATCACCCATCAACACGACACGGCCCTCGTGCCAACCGCCTTCCAGTAGGATCGTCTCTAATGGGCGGCCAATAACGCCTGCATTATCGGTGATTTGGTCAAGGATGGCGGCAAACTGGGGCGGCGGCATTTTGGCCCGCGCGCGCATCGCTGCGGCCGCGCCTTCGACGGGGACCGCCTTTGTGTCCGGCTCTTGGCTCAGTAAGAAGACGTACATGAGGTCTTCCTGCATCGGAACGAATCCACCGTTAAAGGGCCCTGCGAAAATGTGGATGCCATCCACCTCTGCCGGGCGTGGCAGGTTGTAGCGCCAAACCCATTGGCCGGTGTAGGTCGGCTTGGGCGCGTCGGGCATGATCGTCTGGCGGGTGCTGGAAAAGATTCCGTCGGCCCCAACCACGATGTCATATCGACCTTTGCTGCCATCTGAGAAGGTCACATCGACCCCTGCGCCGTCGTCCTGCATGTCGGTCACGGTCAGGCCCAGACGGACCTCGCAGCCTGCGGCCTTCGCGCCCTCACCCAGAACCTTTTGCAGATCCGTCCGGCGGATGCCTGCGTTAGATGGCTTGTCAGGACCGGCAAGTTTCGGCGTATCGAATTTTGCCTCCTGCACGCCACCGGGGCCGACAAACAATGTCGTGCTGTCAAAGCCGTAGGAATTTTCAAGATAGCTATCGAGAATGCCAAGTTCGTTCATCGCGCGGATCACGTTCATCTGCTGGATGATCCCCACGCCATAGACTGTCCATTCTGGATCCCGTTCTATGATTTCTACCTCGATGCCCTTTTGGCGCAAAGCAATACCGGCTGTAAGCCCGCCGATTCCCGCGCCCACGATCAGTGCTGATGAAACGCTCATCCCAAATCCTCCCCGATTTTGCACAGGCTATACGGGAGGCAGGCATTTGAGAAATTGAAACCTACAATCTAATTGATCGGTTTCGTGAATGGATCGTCGAGCTGGACTGCGGCGTCTTCTATTGTGGATTTAAGCCAATTTAGACCCGGATCATTGTCTCGATAGGCATGCCACTGGATCATTTGCCGCAACGGGGGCAGGATGTGGGGCATTGGGTACGTCACCAGTTCTGCCTGTGGCGCGATCAGCCTGGCAAGGCGACCATGGATTGTGGCGATACGATCTGTCCCGGTGATGAGGTGCGGGAGGACGCTGAACGAAAAGGTCTGAACGTCGATGTTTCGCTTAATTCCGGCCTTTTCCAGTAGCGACGCCTCCACCGATTTTACTGTGCCGGGCGGTATCATCACCGCATGAGACGCCGTCTCAAATGTCGCCTGATCCATGTCGACATCACCATATGTCCCGCCTTTCCACGCCGCGACGACATAGTTGTCCTCATAAAGAAGCGCGGACGGGTGTTCGTCGGACATGAAGATTTCGGGCGAAATCAAAAGGTCGATCTCTCCGCGCTCCAGAAGAACTTGTGGCAGGTCCGTCTGGGCGTGAAGATTGATCTTGATGGTCGCGTTTTGCGCAGCGATCCGTTGAAAGACCGATGGCATCAAAACCCGCATACTGTAGTCGGACAGAAGAATGTTGAACGTGCGCGTCGATTGATCGGGCTGAAATTCAGGATGAGCGTCGATGGTCGCTTCGATCCGGACCAGGATATCTCGGATCGCGGGGCGCATCGCTTCTGCGCGAGGGGTCACCTCCATCCGCCGTCCAACCTGCACCAACAGCGGATCGTCAAAGTAATCCCTGAGCCGCGTTAAGGCGTTGGACATGGCCGATTGGCTCATGAACATCCTGTCGGCCGCGGCGGACACCGACCGCAATTCGATCATGTGATCAAGGGCCACCAGTAGATTCAAATCGAGTTTCTTGAAGCGCATGTTTGGCCTCCCTCCGCACATCCTTAATTAAAGATACCCCGCGGAATACACATTTCAACAATCAATGCATAACATTCAATCAAACAATTTTCTGGATGGATGGGCCTTGGCTAAACCTTGCTGACAAGCTTTGGAGGAGGATACCATGCGCATTGTTGGGCCGGATGAATTGGTGTTTGGGGTCGATAACGTTGACGCCTGCGCGACCTTTCTGACCGACTATGGTTTGAAAGACGCAGGTGGTGGTCGCTTTGAGGCGCTCGACAAGACTGCTGTATCGGTTGTGGACCAGAATGACCCCTCTCTGCCCGCCCCGCTTGGCACAGCGAGCCTCTTGCGCCTGACGGTCTGGGGTGTTGAGGATCAGACATCGCTTGACGAAATCGAGGCCGAACTGTCAAAGGACCGCGATGTCGTCAAGCTGGGCGATGGCACTCTGCGCTGCCAGGATGATGCGGGCTTTGAGATTGCGTTCCGCATCACGCAGCGCATCAAGCTGGACCTGCCCGCAGAGATGATCAACTCGCCGGGGGCCAAGCCAGGCCGTGCTGCGAACGAGGTTGCCGCAAATCAAGATGCAGAGGCCGCCCCGCGCACCCTCAGCCACATCGTTTACTTTGTGCCTGACATGGACCAGATGGCGAATTTCTACATAGAACGTTTGAAATTTGTGGTGACCGACAAGTTCACCAACACAGGCCCCTTCCTACGTCCGCAGGCCAATGACGACCACCATGTGCTCTTTATGATCCAGACGCCGCCCTATATGAAAGGTATCGAACATATTGCCTTCCACATGCAGGGCCCGACCGAGCTGATGCTGGCGGGGTCTCGGATGATCCAGAAGGGCTATGAGAGCTTCTGGGGGCCGGGTCGGCACAAATTTGGGTCGAACTGGTTCTGGTACTTCAACTCTCCGCTTGGCACCCATGTGGAATACGATGCCGATATGGACAAACATGACGGCGAATGGGTGGAGCGCGAAGTGCCGATGACCAAGGAAGCCGCGCAACTCTTCCTGTTCGAGAATGTCGAAAAGTTTGCGCCGGGTGGACCGCCTCCCGGGAAGGGCTGATCGCAGGTCCGAATGGAACGGCTTTGTACGTTGGATGATATTCCGGATGGCGGGTCCAAGGGCGCGCTGCCGGGGTCACGGGGACGGGATCAGGTGCTTTTGGTGCGGCAGGGCGGACGCGTATATGGCTACGTCAACAACTGCCCGCATTACGACCGTGCCCCGCTGGGGTGGAAAAAAGACGAATTTCTAAACGGCGCCAAGGACAGGATCATGTGTTCCGCCCATGGCGCACTGTTTCGAATTGAGGACGGAACATGTGAGATTGGCCCGTGTCTGGGGCAGGCGCTCATACCGATCCGGATCACTGTGGAGGGTGGTCAGGTCTTCGGGGAGATATAGTCGGGACGACGAAAGGTCGTCTGAGGGAGGGGCACATGCCGCGTAAGATCATCGACCTTGCGGTCAGTTTGACCGATCAAGTCCAGTCCGACCCGCCGGGTCTCGGGCCGCAGATCACTTATGTCGATCACACTGCTGGAGCGGCAGAGTTTAGCCAGATGTTCGGCCTGCCGGAGGGTGCGTTGCGGGACAACGCCGGTGCTGCCGTCGAACGCTGCACCGTCACCACCCATAACGGCACACACATGGACGCGCCATGGCACTACCATCCAACGATGAATGGCGGCGAACGGGCGATCACCATCGATGAGGTGCCGCTGGAATGGTGTTTTGGTCCCGGTGTGAAGTTCGACTTCCGGGATCGTCCGAACGGGTACACGATCACGGCGCAGGATGTGGCCGATGAACTGGACCGTATCAGACACGTTTTGTCAGCTGGTGACATCGTCCTGGTCAACACCGCTGCCGGAGCGCGCTACGGGGAACCCGATTATGTCGGCACGGGCTGCGGCATGGGCCGCGAAGCGACGCTCTACCTGACGGAGCGCGGTGTGCGGGTCTGTGGCACCGATGCCTGGAGCTGGGATCCCCCGTTGATGGGCCAAGCGGCCCGCGCCCGAGAAACCGGTGATTGGTCGATTTTCTGGGAAGGCCACAAGGCCGGGGCAGACACGGTTTACTGCCACATGGAGAAGCTGGCAAACCTTGATCAACTACCAAGCACCGGATTTGAGGTCATCGCCCTGCCCGTCAAAGTGGCGAAAGGCTCTGCCGGCTGGTGTCGGCCTGTCGCCATTCTGGATGGGGGACTGTAATGAATGCGAACGCGATGACACCGGCTGACACCCGGCCTCCTTTTACGCCAAAGCGTTTTCCGTGGCTTCACAAGTTGACAGGCGTCATCTCGGTCATTTCGATCACCGCTGCTCTTCTTGGCGCCATGACGATTGTTGTCGACGTTCTGGGGCGCTGGCTTTTTGGCACATCCGTCTTCGCGCTGAACGAGATCATGTCCGCGATTTTTGCGATCGCCATTGCCTTTACCCTGCCTGCGGGTGCGGCGAGCCGTGTGAACCTCAAGATCGACTTGCTAGCCGATCTTACGGGGCCGCGTCTGTCTGCGTGGCTTCGCGTTGTCGGTTCGGTCATGCTGTTCGTATTCTTTGCGATCCTGGCGTGGCGTCTGTTCGGTCTCGCGCTGCGCTATCAGGACCAAGGCCGGGCCTCTGCCTTGCTGCAGTTGCCGTTGGCCCCCACCTATTTTGCAATCGCCTTTGCGATGGCGTCTGCCGCAATCGTTCAGGTGTTTAACACGATCGAAGATGTGGCGAGCGACGTTACAGTGATAGGTTCAGACAGGACCCATCCCGTCGTCTGGACTGTCCTTGCGTCATTCGTCGTGCTGGCCGGTGGCACATTGCTCTGGGTGTTCACGAACTTTGACAGCTATGCCACCGCGGTCATGCTTCGGCCCGGAACGGCTGCCATCATCGGGTTTGTCATTCTCTGGCTTGCGGTGCTGCTTCAACTGCCTTTGGCGACCGTAACCGCGCTCATCGGTATCGTCGGAACCATGGCCGTGGTCGGCGGTGGCGCGTCCATGAACACCTTTGCCGGTGACGCCGCAGATTTCCTGCGCAACGAACAGGTCGCGACCTTGCCGATGTTCCTGATCATGGGCGCTTTTGCGGTGGTGGCAGGCGTGTCGGACGACCTGTTCCGCCTCGGGAATGCCCTGCTGGGCCGGTTCCGGGGCGGGCTAGCCTATGCGACGATTGCAGGCTGCGCAGGCTTTGGCGCGGTGTCGGGGAACTCCATCGCCACCTCGGCCACCTTCGGGCGCATGGCGCTTCCGGCGATGAAACAGGCGGGCTATGCGCCGAGCCTGTCTACGGCGAGCGTCGCGGCGGGCGGCACGTTGGGCGCGCTTGTGCCACCGTCGGGTGTGATCATCCTGTTCGCGTTACTCACAGAAACCTCGATCGGGGACCTGTTCGTCGCAGCAATGATCCCTGCGATCCTTGCGGTGCTGCTCTATTTCGGAGCGGTCTTCGTAGTGGCGCGAATGAACCCCGATGCCGCCCCCGAGGCGAATTCCGGCAGCCTGTCGGATCTGCTGCCAGCCCTTAAGGGGTCTTTCCCCGTCGTGCTGATGTTCGCCGTGGTCATCGGCGGACTTTACGGCGGTTTGTTCACCGCGACCGAAAGTGCGGCGGTCGGCGCGGTCAGTGCCTTTGTGCTGGCCTTTGCACGGGGCAAGCTCAACCGGTCCTCGATCCTGCAGGTGTTCTCGGAAACCACGGCGACCACCGCGATGATCTATGCGTTGATTTTCGGCGGTCTGATGTTTGCCTTTTTCATCAACCTTGGCGGTGCGCCTGACATGGTCAGCGCCCGGATCGCCAGCATTGACGCACGGCCTATTCTGATCCTGACATTGCTCATCGTGATCTATCTGCTGCTGGGGGCCATCATGGACAGCTTTGGCGTCATGATCATCACACTGCCCGTCGTCACCCCGATTATCCTTGATCTGGGCTATGACATGCTGTTCTGGGGCATCTTGATGCTGGTGGTGGTCGAGATCGGAATGATCACGCCGCCGTTCGGGATGAACCTGTTCATCATCAAAAGCATTGATCCCGATGTGCGCCTTGGCACAGTGATAAAGGGAGTCGTACCGTTCATTGTCGCAGACTTCCTCAAGATCGTTTTGCTGGTCGCCTTTCCGGCGCTGGCGCTTTGGCTGCCATCGACGATGTAATGGAGGGGACGAAGATGAACGAGCAGACCCTGATCCATGGCCACAAACCCGTCTCGCCCCCGACGGGTGTTCCCGTCTGGGATGTGGACCCCTTCAGCGTCGATGTTCTGACAGACCCTTATCCGTTCTTCGAGGAACTGCTGTCCGAAGGCCCGTTCGCCCATATCCCCAAGTACAGCATCCTGATTTGCGGCGGCTATGAGGTGACGCGGGAAGTGTTTTCTGATCATGACCGCTTTGTTTCGTCACGCGGTGTGGGGCTGAGCGATTTCAAGCTGGAAGAGCCGTGGCGCCCGCCCTCGATTGTCTTGGAAGTTGACCCGCCTGCACACACGCGCACCCGCCGTATCATCATGCGGGCCCTGTCTCCGGTCGTTGTGCGTAATTTGCGGGACGCCTTTCAGGCCGACGCGGTAGCGTTGGTCGAAGAGGTGCTGGCGAAAGGGGGCCCCATTGATGGGGTCGCAGATATTGCAGAGGTATTCCCGACCCGCGTGTTCCCCAAAGCGGTTGGCATCAAGCAGCCCGATACCCGCAAACTGGTGGATTACGGAGCGATGGTCTTCAACGCCATCGGGCCGGACAATGAGTTGCGTCGCCGCACGATGGCCAAGGCGCCCGAGATTGTGCCCTGGATCAACGCGGCCTGCCGCAAGGATGCCCTGACCGACGATGGCATTGGCGCGACCATCCACGCCGAGGTCGGAAATGATGGATTTACAGAAGCCGAAGCCGAGATGCTGGTCCGTTCGCTTTTGTCGGCTGGGGTGGATACGACCGTCACGGGGATCGGGAATGCACTGGCCTGTCTGGCCCAGAACCCGGATGAGTGGGTCAAGCTAAAGGCGGACCCCGAAAAACTTGCGCTTCCCGCCTTTGAGGAGACGCTGCGCTATACCTCACCGGTGCAGGCGTTTTGCCGGACGGCGAACCTCGATACTGAAGTCGCGGGCGTCAAGGTTGAGGAAGGGACCAAGATCCTCTGCGTTCTGGGGGCCGCCAACCGCGACCCGGCCCATTGGGATCAGCCGGACCGTTTTGACATCTCTCGCAAGACCGCAGGGCACCTTGCCTTGGGCGTTGGCGTTCACACCTGCGTCGGGCAGAACATCGCGCGGGCCGAGGGACAGGCCGTATTGCGTGCGCTGGCGGAGCGCGTAGATTGCATCGAGCTGACCGGGGATCCCGTTTGGCGACCCAACAACGGCATTCACGCGCTCGATCGCCTGCCGCTGCGATTGATACCCGCCTAGGAACACTGCTGTTATAAAGCAAAAGGGGCGCCAGATGTGTCTGGCGCCCCCTTCTTGAAAAACAAGCTAAAGCTTACTCGATCTCACCGATCTCACCGATCTCACGGCGCGCGTCTTCCATGGCCTGCCGCCACTGCGCAAGCAGCGCCTCGCCTTCCGGGGCGCGTTCGGCAAAGGATGCAAAGATCTCCTCGCCCAGCTCGGCGCGCATGGCTTCGAATTCCGCCGGGTCGATCTCGTTGATGGTATGCCCGTCCTGTTCCGCCACGAAGGCCAGAGATTCAGCTTCCCAGTCATCCACCTCGGCGCCCACTTCGCGGGTCTTGTCGCAACCGGAATTGGATTCCAGCACGGCTTTGGCCTCTTCGGGCAGAGCTTCAAAGCGGGCGCGGTCCATGAAAACCATGCCCGTTGCCCCGCCAAGCGGAACGCGCAGGTGATCTGTCGTCACTTCTTGCAGGTTGAAGGCGGGAAAGGCGGTGTACGTCATGAAGTTGCCGTCAGCCGTGCTGCGCTGGAGCGCCTGATACTGTTCGGGCAAGATGATCGACAGCGGCGTGCCGCCAAAGGCCGACACGATTTGTGATGCAGTCGGGCTGCCAACCATGATCTTTTTGCCTTCCAGATCACTCATGCTGGTGAGTGGCCCGCCGTTCAGGTGTGCGGAAGACTGCGGAAAAGGTACAAAGAACAACGGTTTGAAATTCGCCAGTTCTGCGTCGAATGCGCCAGCTTCGTACAACCGGCAGAACGCCAGAGAGCTGGCTTCGGCCGATCCTTCGATGAACGGAACGGTCGAAACCAGTGACCGTGGGAAGCGGCCGGGGTCGAACACCAGCATGCCGAAGGCGATCTGCACGACGTCGTCCTGCACTCGGTCCACGTAGTTCCCGCCATTCACCAGCATCTGGCCATGCCGAACTGCGATTTCGACGGCACCGTCCGATGTGGCATTGATC
Source organism: Loktanella agnita (assembly GCF_046640325.1). NCBI lineage: Bacteria > Pseudomonadati > Pseudomonadota > Alphaproteobacteria > Rhodobacterales > Roseobacteraceae > Loktanella > Loktanella agnita. The sequence continues at coordinate 125,594 of NZ_JBJMBF010000010.1, forward strand.
TGTTTCGCCCAAGGGGTCATGATCCGTTCGTTGATCGGGTGTATCACGACATTGCCGGTTCCGAAAACAAGGGACTCTGCCGCCGCTGCGGCCGGTGACAGTGCCGTGGCCGCGGCCAGACACAGGTTTGCTAACTTCCTACGCATTTTTTTCTCCTCCCAGACATTAAATATGGCCAGGCACGCGCCGTAGCCAAAGCCTTGCAAAAGGAATACCGGAACCGGTGGTGTTTCGGAATTAGATTAGTTGAATGCATTGTATTGATTTGATGAATGGAGATTGTGCAGGCAAAGCAGTGCCCTGTAAGTATTTCTATTTTCTATGGCTGACATTCCTCAATTCCGTTTTGGAAATGCTTTGAGCGCCACTAGTGTCTTACCAGAGCTTCCGGTGCTGTGTCGCAGATGCGGTTTTCCGGAGCTATCTTATTGGGAGGACATCATCATGAAGACGCTGATTGCAGCAACCGCCTTGGTCGCGGGCATTGCCTCGACTGCTTCCGCGCAAGACTACAAAATTACGGTAACGAACAATTCGGACACAATCATCGCACCGCTGATCGTGTTAGATGCCGTAGCTGCCGCACCAATTATGTTCGACGCGGAAGGAAACATGTCTGAGGCTTATGTGAACACCATTCTCGAAGGCGACCCGCGCCCGATGAACGGCACAATGCCCGAAGCTGTCGCAGGCCCCGTGCTTGGCACCTCTGGCGAACCGGGGGTTCTGCTGGCGCCGGGTGAGACCGCATCGGCGGACATGTTCATCTTTGCGAACACACTGCGGTTCTACGCCAAAGGTGGCTATGACGAAGGAGACTTGTTGATTTCGGGCGTATTTGACCTCTCGACCGGTGGCGGCACGATCTTGCTCAACCGCTATGACATCGGCAACGACGAGGGCACGAACGAGATGACGTTGGACGCCGAAGGCGTCGTGGAAGTGGTCATCACGCCCAACTGATCCTTAGAGACATCATAGATGAAAACGCCCACCGATTTGGCGGGCGTTTTGCTTTAGACGGTGATGTCGACCGTCGTTTGCTCGACGCCGTCCACGCGTTCAAAAACCATCGACACCGCGGCCGCCTCGGCGTCCGACAACCTGCCGAAGATGCGGTCCCGCCCATTGGCCGGATGACCATCGATATAGAATTGCGTCGTCAGCAGTTCCTCTGTGCCGTTGAACACCTTGACATGGATGTGCGGTGTCCTGCCCGGGTGAGTGACAGGCTTGATCGTGCGGAACTGATAGCGTCCGTCAGGGCCTGTGATGTCATGACCGAAACCCTGAAACGCTGCATCGAACTCAAGTGACTGGCGATCACCGCTGTGCATGTATTTACCGTTCATATCGCACTGCCAGATCTCGACCCGATGATCCGCAAGCGGTGCCCCGTCCGCATTCAGAACGCTGCCGTTCAACATCATGACGTCGCCGCCGGCTTTGTGAACCTGACCTATGATTTTGATGAGGTCGTTGTCGACATCCGTGCGGCGCATTGCGGGCGTTGGATAAAACGGGCCTTTCGTAGCGCTTGGCGTCGGTACCGCGGCCGCCGCAGGGTGTGCCACGGCCGTGAGGCCCAGTGCGCCCAGCACGCGGGCGAGAAAGGTTCTCCGAGAGGTGTTGGCTTTGGTCATGAAACAAGCTTCTAAAGGTTTGAGTTATGACTTATACGCGCGCGACGCAAATTTTTATTAAAGTAAGTCTCAAAGCCTCAGTAGGCCGCTAAATCCTGCCCGATCAAGAATTTCCCGTCGAAGATCGCGGCAACGCGGTCGACATAACCCTGCGCTGTGTCAGGCGTCGCGATGCCCGGCGGGAAGTGAACCGCCACGACCTCTTTCGCACTGGCTGACTTCGCCAAGTGGGCAAGGTCTTCTGCGTTGATATGATGTTTGGACAGATGGTTTTTTATCATCTCAATGCGGTCTTCGGGCATGCCTTGGTTCATCGCACGGATGCGGCCCATCGTGATGTCGAGGTCCATCATCTCGCCCACAATCAAATCAGCCCCTTGGCTGAGCGTCACCAGTGCGTCACACGGGCCAGTATCGCCGGTGAACACCACGCTACGGTCGTCGAGGTCGAAACGCAGCGACAGCGAATGATAACCGTCCTCACCGAACTGATCCTCGGTCCGGTAGTGGGTGTTCTCGCAGCAGGTCATCTTGAGACCATCGAGCGTGATTTCATCCCCCGGCGTGATTTCCGTGACCTCGACGAAGTCGCGCGGATGCGGCAACTGCTGGCCGGGCACACCAAAGCCGATGGCATTTGGCACATCACATGCAGCGCATAACCCGTCCACGATCGCTTGTGTTCCGGCCGGGCCATAGATGCACAGCGGCTCTCTGCGCTGTGTCATCATATTCAGGCCAAGGCAAGCATAGAGGCTCCCGATATGATCGAAATGATGATGGGTCAGGAAAATATGATGCACGTCGCGGTACTCAATCCCCGCCCGCTTGAGCTGACCCATCGCCCCTTCGCCGCAATCAATCAGGATCGGACGATCGCCATTCATCAGAACATGTGCAGGTTGCGCGCGCTGCGGATTCTGCATCGGTCCACCTGCTGTGCCAAGCGTAATAACGGAAGACGGAGAGTGCATGCTCTATTCCTAAGATTTAATGCGAACGGTTGTAGCGGCAAGCTTATTCGGATCTCATCCATCATGAAAATTGATTACTCTAATAGCTTGGATCGATTTTCTAAATTTTGTATGATTATCCTCCCGAGCGAGAACTTATTTCTCAATTTGACCTTAATCCCGCTACTTATTGTTCGAACGCGAGATCGATACCACTTGAGGCATCTGGTCGTATTTTTGTCGACTGGTGCCACCTCCGTCGACGAAACACCTAGGACTGAGTTGACCCTACAAGGCATGGGCTGTCCCATAAGAAAGCCTACGCGAGTTGGCGTATTGGTGGCATAGCGAATGTCCAGTCTGAAGGATCACACCGCACCAATCCTATACCGCTGCCACAGTTTACAACGGAACGGCCTTACTGCGCGAATGTCTCCTTTCAACCTTTGCGCCGTCATCCGAGTGTGGCCACTTTGGGCTCAAATCGGACCTTAGCGGCATTGCGTGTGAATGGCTGTTTCCGTCTGTCGAACATTTTCATTAAGTTAATGTCGTGATGCAGGCGTAATACTATCTGATGCCCCAGACCTGCGCCGTCCACGGTGTTGGTGTCACTTTCAGCCCGTTACCCGGTCATCTCAGGACTCATTTTGCGCGTCCCTCTCTGCGCGTTTGCGCAGCTCGGCGCGGATAATCTTGCCGGTGGTGGTCATTGGCATGTCGTGGATGAACCGCACCACGCGGGGGAATTCGTAAGCGGCGAGCCGGGTTTTGACGTGTGTTGCGATGTCATGTGCAAGCGCGTCGGATGGGGCGTGGCCTTTGGCCAATTCAATATAAGCGGCGACGATGGACCCTCGGATCGGATCGGGCTGGCCGACGACCCCGGCCAATTGCACGGCGGGGTGTGTCAGCAGGCAGTCTTCGATCTCGGCCGGGCCGATCCGGTAGCCGCCGGAGCTGATGATATCGTCATCGCGTCCGATGAACTGGATGCGGCCTGATGGGGTCTTGGCCCCTTTGTCACCTGTCAGCAGCCAGCCATCATTGCCGATCTGGATGAATTTTGCCGCCGTCGCGTCGGGCTTGTTCCAGTAGCGCAAGAACATCACCGGATCGGGCGCGCGCACGGCGATACTACCTTCCTCGGCGATGTCGCAGAGGGTGGCGGTATCTTCATTGATGATATCGACCGTATGGCCCGGCACGGCAAAGCCCATCACGCCGGGCTCTGCCGGTTCCAGCGCCGCGCAGGAGGACACGATCATATTGCATTCAGTCTGGCCGTAGAATTCGTTGATTGTCGTGCCAAAAACCTGCTGGCCCCAGGCGATTAGTTCTTTGCCTAAAGTCTCTCCGCCGCTGGCGACGGATCGGAGGGGGACGGGTTCATCGGGCGTCTTCAGCCGCATGAGTTTCAGCGCGGTGGGCGGCAGGAAAGCGTTGCGGATGCCTTGACTGCGGATCAGGTCAAAGGCGGCTTTGGCGGTGAATTTATCAAACCGACAGGCGACGACTGGCACGCCGTGGTGCAGGGCGGGCATCAGCACGTCGAGCAACCCGCCAATCCAAGCCCAGTCCGCAGGGGTCCAGATCCGGTCACCGGGTTGGGGGAAGAAATCATGGCTCATCTCGACGCCCGGCAGATGTCCCAGCAAGACACGATGGGCATGCAGTGCCCCTTTGGGTGCGCCAGTGGTGCCGGATGTGTAGATCAGGATCGCCGGATCATCGGGACGAGTGCGGATGGCGGTGAAATCTGACGATTGCGCGGCGCAGAGCGCGTGAAAATCCTTGGCGTGATCACTTGCCCCGTCGATGCTAAGCACCAGGTCAAACGCTGGAAGCAATTTGTGCAGCGTTGCGATCAGCGCCGCCCCCGCCGCATTGGTGATCACCGCCCTTGCCCCGGAATCCAATAGCCGATGCAAGAGCGCCTCGGGACCGAAGAGCGTGAAAAGCGGCAGTGAAATGCAGCCTGCTTTCAGGATCGCGATATGGGCGGCAGCGGTTTCGACGCATTGCGGCAGAAGAACCGCAACTCGGTCACCGGGCTGAAGCGTGCCGGTCAGCCCGTTAGCCAGCCGGTTTGCCATGTCGCGCAGGTCAGCAAAACTGTAGTGCACAGCCTGCCCATGCGGCCCCACGTCAATGATCGCCGGGCTGTCAGGCCGGGCTTGTGCAGGGCGGTCACAGATGTCGTAGCCGATGTTATAGCCGTCCGGGATATCCCAGCCAAACCCCGCACGGGTTGCGTCGATCGTGGATCGGTTTACCAGCATCAGGTATGAAAATGAACGTGTGTTCATTTTCTGTCAACGCGCAATCATTGGCCGATTCGTTACATTTTAACTATGAAATGCAACCTGTGCGAATGCGGAGGCTCCGATCAGCATCCTGTTGATTGTCATGAAGCGGCTATTTATCTGTTGGTGCATAAACATTACAAAAGCGTTAACAATCGCGTTAGTTCTACATGTTGATTGTTGCGTCACGCGTGCACGATATGTGGTACGGCGGAGGCGATGAAGTCCGAAAAGTTAACCTAATGTGAACGACACATTTTTGTTATGTTCACATAAATAAGCTTAGATAGCCAAGTGAGTATTGTTAGGCGGACATGTTGTTCGCTGTTGTGGTTAAGTGGTTTCACGGGGTGGTAAACAAGTGTTTGTTGAAGGATTGCGTTCGGCTGATGATATGACAGTCGAAACCGGGGGCGTACATGTTCTCCGGAATTTGTGCGAAAAGAAAAAGAATGTCGACAAGAAGTCAGAGACGCCGGCGCGCCCGGTTCTTTCGGAGAGATCGCATTGTGATCGGTTCCCAAAAGTCGATGATCTTCTCGACCGGCTTGCACAACATACTGACATTGACGAACACGGCAGCATGCGGCGCGTTTAAAGATACTGCCGCGCTACCGATACGGGCCATCAGAGCATCGCTGTGACATTGATGGTCAGGCAGGTCATATGCGCGGGACTTATCTGCATTCTTCCCGCTGTCGCGCAGTCGGATGTGCGCGAACTATCCCAAGCGGAACTGCGCAATGCCGTTTCACGTGATCAGACCATAGCCACCCGGCATTTAATCTCAGGTGTTGAGAGTTTTACCGGCGGGGACGTGGTCGAAATCCGCGCCTTTGCCGTAGACAATAAAGTGACCTATAGAATAATGGTCCGCCAGCCGCGTGGTCAGCTTGATCTTTTGATGGTCGATGGTGCAACCGGGTTCCAAGTCTTTGACAGTTCTGCCCTTGGGCAGGAAATAGAAGCATACGCAAGCCGGACCCCAAATCCCACAACGCAGTTGTCGTCCAACTCCATTATTCCGGGGGTTGTCGCAAATAATGCTGGTGGTAACCTCAATGGCAATGGCAATGGCAATGGCAATGGCAATGGCAATGGCAATGGCAATGGCAATGGCAATGGCAATGGCAATGGCAGGGGCGGCGGCAACAATGGCAACGGCGGCGGCAATAGCACTAGCAACAATGGGAACGGCGGTGGTAACAATGGTAATGGCGGTGGAAACGGCGGGGGCAAAAAGTAACTCCGCATAGCAGGACTCTCGTCCAAAAGTTGTCAAACTAATGACACGACGTATTTTTAATGGTGGTTTATGCGTATTCTCCTTGCCGAAGACGAGCATGTGCTCGCCGAACAAATCAAAGCTGTACTGACCGGCGAAGGTCGTGTGGTCGATCTTGCCCATGATGGAATAGATGCACAGTTTTTGGGTGAAACAGAGCCCTATGATCTGATTATCCTTGATATTGGCTTGCCGCAGCGGGACGGGCTGACCGTGCTGAAATACTGGCGCGCGCATGGGGTTGATACGCCGGTCCTGATTCTGACCGCACGCGATGGCTGGTCTGACCGTGTGGATGGATTGGATGCGGGGGGCGATGATTATCTGACCAAGCCATTCCACATGCCAGAGCTTTCAGCGCGTGTGCGCGCGATGATCCGCCGTCAGTCTGGCAAAGCCAGCCCCGTGTTCAAAAAAGGCGGCATCAGCTTTGATACCCGCACTAATCAAGTGATGGTGAATGGTATGCCTGCGAACCTGACGTCTCAGGAAATCGCGGTCCTGTCCTATCTGTTTCATAATTCCGATCGGCTGATATCGCGTGCCGAGTTGTCAGAGCACATCTACCATTATGACGGGGATCGCGATTCCAATACGATTGCGGTTTTCGTCAATCGGCTGCGCAAGAAGCTCGGCAATGATCTGATCGAAACTGTTAGGGGCCGCGGCTACGTGATCAAAGCCGCCGCATGAAGTCTTTGCGCGCCCGCGCTGTTGTCAGTGGGGTTTTATGGGCGATCCTAACGGCGATCATCGGGCTTTATGGCCTGGCGTCCTTTATGAACCAGCAGACCGAAAGGCGCTTTAACGAGCTGCTGATGAATCGTCACATACAGGTCGTTCTGGCGACGGCCAATCATGGATCATCCGTACAGGGGATTATGCTTGCGCTAGGCGATCCCGCCTATGCGCGCCCGTTTTCAGGGCAGTATTGGCAGGTGGCAGATCAGGAGGGGCGGATCAATGTGTCGCCCTCGCTTGTTGACGCGCTTCTGCCGCGACCCGAAACGCTGACGGGTGATGTTACTGTTTGGGATTTTACTGGTCCGGATGGTGAAATGCTGCGCGGAACGCGGGAATGGCTGACGTTCAACGATGGGGAGATGCTGCATGTGCAGGTTGCTTCTTCATTGGACAGCCTGCGCGAGGACAGGCAGAATCTGCGCAAAAACCTGATCATGGCATTTGGTCTGGTCACCGTGATTGCTGTGGCCGGTGCGCTGTTACAGATGACAACCGTGCTGCGCCCGCTGAATACATTGCGGGGTGATGTATCGACCCGGTGGGAGGATGAGGATGGGTTGTCACCAGAAGATTACCCAACCGAAGTCGCCCCATTGGTCGAAGATATCAACAACCTGCTGGATCGGAACCGCGAAATCGTTAGCCGGTCTCGCAGACAGGCAGCGGATCTGGCACATGCGGTCAAGACACCGTCAGCCATCGTCCGCAATGAGCTTGAACAGCTGCGCCAGCAAGGCCAGCCCGTGGGCGAGGCGATCAATGCGCTCGATCGTCTTGATGCGCAGCTAAAACGTTCCTTCGCGCGGATCCGTGCGGATGGCAGCGATGGGGCAGGCTGGGTGTTTACCGATGTCAGCATGGCACTTGGCCGGATGAACCGCGCCTTTGCCGCTTTGGCGCGCAATAGCGACAAAACAGTGACGGCGAATATCGCGGAAAATTTGCGCGCCCGTATTGATCAAAGCGATTTCGAAGAGGTCGTGGGCAATCTGCTGGATAATGCGCTGAAATGGGCCAATGCCCGGGTTCATCTGACGGCCTTGCGGGACGGTCAGACGGTCCAGATCGTTATCGAAGACGATGGTCCGGGCATTCCGGCGCGTGATCTGGGCATCGCGGTGTTGAGCGGGCAGCGGCTGGATACCTCTATACCGGGCACCGGTCTGGGCCTTACGATTGCCGCAGACCTTGCGCATGCCTATGGCGGGAAGGTGACCCTTGGGCCGTCACGGGAATTTCCCGGTCTTTGTGCGACGTTCCAATTGAAAGCGCCGGGTGCGTCATAGCAGGCTGCTTTTTGCCTGTCTGACATGGGCACTGGCCGATATCCACGTTTGGCGCTAGATCAAGCCCGCGAACAAGAGGCGGGACAATGCGCAAACTGACAATTTTAATCGTGGTTCTGGCGGCGCTATATGGCGGCTATTGGTTTGTTGGTGCGCGTGCGGTGGAAACGGGGTTGCGCGACGGGCTGGCGGATATGGCGCGCTCTGGCTGGCAGGTGGGTTATCGCGATCTGAATACCGTCGGATTTCCGTCACGCTTTGATACGACAGTGGATGAATTGGCGCTGACCACGCCGGATCGCCGTTTCAGCTTTGCCGGACCGTTCTTGCAGGTCTTCGCGCTAAGCTATCAGCCCAACCGGATCATTGCGGTATTGCCTGAGGCTTTTGATCTGGCGGTGGACGGGCAGGCCATTGCCGTCGAAAACGCCGATCTGCGTCTGAGCGCCGGGGTGCAGGCAAACACTGATGTGGCGCTGGACGCGGTGACGGTCGATACCCACGCGCTGAAGGTGGATGTGCAGGGCGCGGGGCAGATCGGGGTGGATCACTTGCTTGCAGCGTTGCGCGATACGCCGGATGCGGCCAATCGTTATGATATCTATCTGGGCGTTGATGAATTTTCGCTGCCAGAGCAGGTCTTGCGTGCACTCGATCCTGATGACCGGCTGTCTGGCACGATCACCCGGATCACGCTGGATGCTGGGGTGACATTGGACAAACAGTTGGACCGCCACGCGCTGGACGCCCGCCTGCCTGCGCCGGTGGTCGAGCAGGTCAACCTGAAGACATTGGCCATCGACTGGGATGGTATCTCTGTCGTTGCGTCGGGTGAGATCACGCTGGACGCGCTGGGCATCCCGGGCGGGCAGATTACCTTCAAAACCGCCGAATGGCGCGAGATTATCGACCTGCTGCAGCGCGCCGGGGTGATTGACGCAGGGCTGGCGCCGACGCTGACAAACGCGGTGCGGGCTATTGCGGCTGGTGATGATCAGCTTGAATTGCCCGTCAGCTTTCAGAACGGGTTTATGTCCGTGGGGCCGCTTCCGATTGGGCCGGCCCCCCGCTTCCGCTGATACCGCCGAACAACCCGGTCAATGCGCGGCGTACAAGCCCCGTGACCGATGGCCGCCGCACTGCGTGAAATGGCAGTGGGCGGCAGACCTCAATCGCGGCGACGCCGACCCGTGCGGTCAGGGCCCCGTTCACGATGCCCTCGCCAAAACGGCGGGACAGTTTCGCCAGAATGCTGCCACCGGCCACCGATCCAATCAGGTCATCACCCACCGCAACAGCACCCGTCGCCACGAGATGCGTCAGGACAGAGCGTGTCAGACGCCAACTGCCAAGCGTGCCGGCCCGCCCGCCGTACACCTCGGCAATGCGTCGGATCATGCGCAGGTTTGCGGTCAGCGCGGTGAACAGATCGGCCAGCGCAAGCGGCACGATGGCCGTCACCGTCGCCACCTGCCGCGCTGCTGCCTCGACCTCGTGCAGGGCGCGGGCGTCCAGTGGGGCAAGCAAAGTATGCTCGGCCAGTCCCAGCAGGCCATCGGCGTCCATAATGTCGTTCTGACTGGCCTGCATCCGGGCGCGGCCCCAGGCGGTGTCGGCCCGTGCCGCATAGAGATTTTCCAGTGCCGTGATGACCTTGCGGGCGGCTGTTAGGTCATGCGTCGTCAGCGCGGTGGCGGCCTGCCGCTGGATCGTGTCCAACCGGCGCAAGCGCCCAAAGGCGGCCAATTCCCGAAAGCCGATAACCAACAGCACAAGCAACAACAGCCCGATCAGTACGGTGGCAATCAGGCCCAGCACCGGGGACCGCGCCAGCAACCCGGTCACATAATCCCAAGCGGCAAGTGACGCGACAAAGCCAACTAAGGTCACACTGATCGTCCAGAACCAGCGGGCCAGCCGGGACGGGCGGCGCGTGGCCAGCGCCGCTACCTTTTGCATCGCCGCCTCTTGCCCGCTTGCGTCACTATCTGTGATCGCGGGGGCCTCTTCCGGTCTTGCCGTTTCTGCCTGATCGAGTTCGATCAGCACGGGTTTATTTGTCATCCGTGGCTCCGTTGTTCTGCGATGCATCGCGCTCTCACAACCGGTCCCCCAGCAGGAACTGGGCGGCTTTGTCGAGCCGGATATGCGGTGGCCCGTCGCCGGGTTTCAGCGTCAGCGGGGCAGGCGCGAAGTTCATCACGCTGTAATCGGCATCCAGCCATTTCTGCGCGCCTTGTCGGGCGGGTGTCAGCAGATGGCCGGGGTCGTCGGGCAACTTGCCGGGGTAGAACGCCGCCTGTTTACCGCTGTCCCGCAACCGCCCCCGCACCACGTCAAGCGCCCCGTCGCGGTGGTCCACCGTTTCTTCCACCGTGGTCCGCAACGCAGCGATGGACATGGCAGCGGTTGTCGCCCCGGCAAAATCGGCGCGGTCCTTTGCTTCACGCAAAAGCGCCTCTATAATGGCGGTCAACTGCGGGTGTTGGCTGTGGTGTAGGTGGTCGGCCTTGGTGGCGGCGAAAAGGATTTTTTCGACCCTCCGGCCATTAAAGATGCGGGTCAGGAAAGCGTTTCTGCCAAGGCGGAACGCGCCAAGGATCCGCGCCATCGCCCCGCGCAAATCATCCAGCGTTGCAGGTCCGCCATGGATCGCACCAAGCACGTCAACCAGCACGATCTGCCGGTCAATCCGGGCGAAATGATCGCGAAAGAACGGGCGCACGATATTGCGCTTGTAGCTTTCAAACCGCCGTTCGAATTCGCGGCCCAGCGATCCGCGCGGATAGCGTGCGGCTGGCAGGGGGGCAAAGGTCAGCACCGGCGATCCGGCCAGGTCACCCGGCATCAGAAACCGGCCTGGCGAACAATCGGAAAACCCCGCCTCGCGCGCGTCATGCAGATGTGCAGTGAAGCGGTCGGCCAGCACTTGGGCTTCGGGTTCGTCCAGTTTGACCGTTGGATCGACGCCCGCCACCAGCGAGACGTAATCGGCCCCGCCCGGACGGCCGTTTGCGCGGTCCAGCGCGTCAGCTGACCATTGTTCGTAACTTTGATCCAGCAGGCCAAGATCCAGCAGCCATTCGCCCGGATAATCCACGATATCAATATGCACCGTGCGCAGGCCAGAGATACCCGAAAGCAGCCCGCTCGGCTGGACCCGCAGTGACAGGCGCAGCTCGCTGATCTGACGGGTGCCTTCGGGCCAGTTCGGTTCGGGGGCGGTCAGCCGGGCAAGGTGGTCTTCGTAGCGAAAGCGCGGGATCGTGTCGTCGGGCTGTGGTTGCAGATAGGCGGTGCGGATCGCACCGCTGGCGGCGGCGTTCAATTGCGGCATGCGCCCGCGGTTCATCAGATTGGCAACAAGAGATGTGATGAACACCGTCTTGCCTGCCCGGCTTAGGCCGGTGACGCCCAGCCGGATCACCGGTTCGGAAAAAGGTGCGGTCACGGTGTCGGCCACGCCTTCTACCGTCCGCGCGATCCGGTCTGCGATTGTGCTGATTACCAAGTGCCGCCCTTTCCGTGCTTGCAGCAGAAGATAGGGCTGCATCATCGGGTTTTGTAGGGATTGATTTCAACCCGCACCCCGCCTAATCCAACCGGATGCCACGTTATGCCCTTCTTGTCGAATATCACGGTGCGCCTTTTGCCGGTTGGCAGCGGCAGACTAGCCTGCCATCGGTGCAAGGCGCCATCGAGGCGGCGCTTGCGAGGCTGGAACCCGGTGCGCATACCATTGCAGCAGCAGGGCGGACCGATGCGGGTGTGCATGCGCTGGGGCAGGTCGCCCATTGTGATCTGACCCGCGACTGGGACCCGTTTCGCCTGTCAGAGGCCTTGAACTATCATCTCAAGCCCGATCCGGTGGCGATCCTTGATTGCGCGCGGGTGGATGATGACTGGCACGCCCGCTTTGACGCGGTGGAGCGGCGCTATCTGTTTCGTCTGATATCCCGCCGCGCGCCGCTGACGTCAGAGGCGGGGCAGATGTGGCGGGTCAATCATGAACTGGATATCGTGGCGATGCAGGCCGGGGCCGACCGGCTGGTGGGCTATCACGACTTCACGACATTCCGGTCTACCACCTGTCAGGCGAAAAGCCCGGTCAAGACGCTGGACGCATTGCGCATCGAAGCCGTGCCGCGCCACGCGGGCACCGAATACCGGTTTCATGTGCGCGCCCGGTCGTTTCTGCACAATCAGGTGCGCAGCTTTGTGGGCACGCTGGAACGTGTGGGCGCGGGGGCCTGGACGCCGGATGATGTGACCGCAGCACTGGACGCGCGCGACAGGGCCGCCTGCGGTCCGGTTTGCCCGCCACAGGGGCTGTATCTTGCGGCGGTACGCTATCCGCAGCATCCCTTCGACTGACGCGCAATTGATCCATACGTGGTTGCATCATGGAACCCAAACCTGTGAAGATAGTTGAGTGTTATTCGCACGGTCGTCACAGTGGCCCTGCGACAACAAGAACCCGGCGGCAAGGGGGCTGCATGAATCTGGGCAAAGCGACGCTTGTCACCATTATGATTATCGGCCCGCTGGGCCTGTCTGCGCAAGATGTTCGGCTCCGATCGCCCGAAGCGCGGGACGTTTTGAACGAAGCCTCATTGCTGCGACAGCTCCGCAGCAATGATGAGGCGATACCGCAGGATTTCGTGGCTGCAGCCCGTGCCGATTACCGCCGTTTGCTGACAGCGCTTTACGCCGAAGGCTATTATTCCGGCACGATTTCCATCACAATTGACGGGGTAGAGGCGGCCAATATGGCACCGCTTGCGTCCCCGTCATCTATTGATGAAGTCGTGATTGATGTGAAACCCGGCCCGCAGTTCAGGTTCGGAAACGTCGCAATTGCGCCGCTGCCACCTGCTGCCACACTGCCTGTCGATGCCGGCCCGCGTCAGCCCGCCCGTTCGGGTGAGATCGGGGATGCCGTCCGCTCTGGGCTGTCCAGCTGGCGTGAGCTTGGCTATGCAAAGGCGCGTGTCAGCAGCCAGCGTGTGGTCGCCCGGCACGAGGATGCGCGCCTGGATGTTGATGTCGGCCTGATCCCCGGTCCGCGCCTGCGTTTTGGCGATCTGCTGATCACCGGGAACGAGGATGTTTCAACAGACCGCATCCGCGAAATTGCCGGGTTGCCAAGTGGCGAAACCTATTCTCCGACAGATCTGGCCGCAGCTGAAAGCCGTTTGCGCCGCACAGGCACATTCGACAGCGTGGCCCTGTCCGAGGCTGATAATATCGGCCCGAACGACACGCTGGATATCAATGCGCAGTTTTCAGAATCAAAGCCCCGCCGCTTTGGTTTCGGCTTGGAGCTGTCTTCGGTCGAAGGGCTGACAGTGTCGTCTTTCTGGCTACACCGGAACCTGCTTGGCGGGGCAGAGCGGTTGCGGGTCGATGCCGAGGTCGCTGGGATTGATGGTGAAACCGGCGGCACCGACTATGCCCTGCGCGGCAATTTCACCCGGCCCGCCACCTTTGGCGCGGATACCGACCTGTTTCTCAGGGGTGAAATCTCACGCGAGGATGAACCTGATTACCTGCTCGACAAAGTATCAACAGAGATCGGTCTGTCGCGCAGGATCACCAGTGATCTGACGGTGCAGGCGGCGGTGGGCCTATTGGCAGCCCATGAAGAAAGTGACGTGGGCACGCGCGAGTATGTTCTGCTGACCTTGCCGCTGGACGCGACGCTTGAACGGCGGGATGAACCCACCGATGCGACCGAAGGCTATTATCTTGATGGCTCTGTCACCCCGTTTGTCAGCTTGCGTGGTGACGTAGACGGCGCTCAGTTTTTTGGCGATGCGCGGGGCTATTATACCATAGGTGAAACGCTCCCGCTGACCTTTGCGGTGCGCGGACAGGTCGGTAGCTTGCTGGCGGCGGGTCTGGACGAGGCACCCGCCGATTTCCTGTTTTACTCCGGCGGCGGCGGCACGGTGCGGGGGCAACCTTATAAATCGCTTGGGATTGATCGTATCGAAGATGGTGAAAACGTCACGACGGGCGGCACCTCCTTTGCTGGTGCCCAGTTGGAAGCGCGCATCGGTATTCGGGACAATATCGGTCTGGTCGCCTTTTACGACATTGGCCATATCGGCGAGACGGCTGTCCCGCTTGAGGATGGCGATTGGCACGCGGGCGCGGGCATCGGCCTGCGTTATGACACCGGGATCGGGCCAATCAGGCTTGATCTGGGCACACCGGCCAGCGGTGATGACGCGTGGGAAGAAGTGCAGATTTATATCGGGATTGGACAGGCGTTTTGAAGTATCTGGCTTTTATATGCTGTCTTTTGGCACCCGGTTTCGCCCTTGCCCAATCGCAAGAGGATGAAGACAAAGGCTATCTGACCGGGCTGATCGAAGACAACCTGTCCGGCGTCAGCCGCGAAGTCAGCATCATCGGCTTTTCCGGTGCGCTCAGTTCCTCGGCAACAATCCAAGTGCTGACAGTCGCAGATGAAGAGGGCGTGTGGCTCACCCTCGAAGATATTGTGCTGGACTGGAACCGCAGCGCCCTGTTCCGCGGGGCCATTGATATTGACGAGATCAGCGCCGCAAAGATCATCGTGGCCCGCGCGCCCATTGCCGAAGACACCGGCCCCGCACCGGAAGCGACACCCTTTTCGCTGCCTGAATTGCCGGTCAGCGTCTCATTGGGTCAGCTCCAGGTCGATGAAATCGAACTGGGCGAAAGCTTTCTTGGCGAACCTGTCTCGATCACCCTGAGCGGCACAGCAGAGCTCAGCGGTGGCGAAGGCGCGGCCAATGTTGTGGCCGAACGTCTGGGCGATAAGACGGGCATTTTCGAAATCGATGGCAGCTATTCCAACGCTACCCGCGAACTCGGCCTGCTTTTGAACCTTGAAGAAGGCCCTGACGGGATCGCCGCGCGCATCCTTGATCTGCCGGGCCGCCCGGCTGTCGGGCTACAGATCGACGGCACAGCGCCAATTGATGATTACGCCGCAGATCTGGCGATTTCGACGGATGGCACCGACAGGCTTAACGGCAGGTTTGCCTTGAACAGCAGCGGCGACAGGACCGAGATCATGTTGGACGTCGGCGGTGATGTTTCCCCGCTTTTCGTGCCCGAATACAAAGGTTTCTTTGGCACCGATGCCCGGCTTTTTGTGCGGGCCTTCCGCAGCGATGACGGGCGCATCGACATCCCTGCGTTAGAGCTTGAGGCAGAGCGCCTGAACCTTGACGGTGCCATCCAGATCGGCGCGCAGGGCTGGCCCGAACTGATCGACTTGACCGGCGGCATCGTCGCCACCGGCGGTGACGCGGTGTTGTTGCCGCTTTCAGGGCCCAAAACTTATGTGGATGGCGCGAGTTTGGTCATCAATTACAACAGCGCACAATCAGATGACTGGCGCGCTGATATCGAAATCACCAATTTTGAGCGTCCGGGTCTGCGGATTGATACGCTCAACCTGACAGGCGGCGGTGTCCTGCGATCGGGCGAAGGCTCCGCCACCGGCCTCTTCACCGCCGGGCTGAACTATGGCGCGACGGGATTACAACTTGACGATGCTGGCGCGGCAGAGGCCTTTGGCGACACAATCAGCGGCGCATTCGCGGCATCGCGTACCGAAGGTGAACCAACAGAGATTTCACGCTTTACGCTCAGCGGTGCGGGGCTTGATGCGCAGGTCACGGCGACCATTGACGGACCCGACAGCGGTTTCCAGACCGATGCGACAGCCGATATAAAGGTGGCCGGACTGGGGCGCTTTGCCACGCTGGTGGGGCGGGATTTATCTGGGGATGCAGACGCACGGGTCGCGGCGCAGATCGCCCCGCTTGACGGGTTGTTCAGCATCGCCTTGACCGGTGAAACCGATGATCTGGCGCTGGGCATCCCCCGGCTTGACCCTGTGATCGCCGGGCGCGGTACGGTTGCTGGCAATATCAGCCGTGATGAAACCGGCACGCGGATTGACGCGCTGCGGATTGCAACCGCGAATGCGCAGGTCACCGGCTCTGCCGTGCTCAGCAGTGATGGCGCGCAGGCCGAACTGGTCGCTGACCTGCGTGATGTCAGCATGGTCGAACCGACGCTGACCGGGGCGGCAACGGCAACCATTGATGTGACGCAAAATGCCGAAGGCATCATTGATTTCAGCGCGGCGGGCACTGGCCCGGCGGCGGGTTTTGATGCTGCAGGCACGGTCAGCCCGGCTGAAACCGGACAGACAATCAACCTGCGGGCCAATGCAAATGTCAGTGACCTGACCCAATACGCCGATCTGGTGGGGCAGCCGCTAAGTGGTGCTGCTGATCTGAGCGTGCGGGGCGTGTTGCTTAGCGATAGCCTGCGGTTCGATTTGGACATTGACGCAGAAACACAGAACCTGACGACGGGCATCGCCCGGGTTGACCCGCTGATCGGGGGCAACGGGCGTTTCTCTGGCGGTTTTGCGCGCACAGGCGAAGACAGCGTGCAGATTTCTGGATTGGACCTGCAAACCCCGGCGCTCAGCCTGCGGGGTGACGCGAGCTTGCAACTGGGCGGTTCCAACACGGCTGATATCGACCTGCTGATCAATGACACCGCGGTGCTTGATCCCAGCCTGAGCGGTCCGCTGACCCTGCGGATCGACGCAGAACCGGCCCCGGACAACGCCACCGCCGCGCGGGTTGTGGCCAATGGTCCGGGCGTTGATCTGGCTGCTGACGTCACAATCGCATCCCCCGCACAGGATTACGAAATCGCCGGGGATATCCAAGCCGCCATCGCTGAATTGTCCAACTATGCCACGCTGATCGGGCAAAATGTGGGGGGTAGTGTCGAACTGGTGGCCTCTGGCAGTGTACTGCCGGATCTAAGCCGCTTTGACACGCAGTTGCGATTGCGCAGCGAGGATCTGAAAATCGGCAATGCAACCGTCGATCCGCTCCTGCGCGGTACGGGGCGTATCAATGCAACGGTTGGGCTGGCAGATGGCGTCCTGTCCTTGCGCACGCTTGAAGCGTCAACACCGGAATTTTCCATCGTCGGGGCGCTGAATGGCAATGCGGGTTATGGCGAAGGCCGGTTCAATGCCAGTCTGCGTGATGTAGGTCTGCTGACCGATCAGATCAGCGGGCCTGTTCGCGCGACTGGAACAGCGTCACTGGACGAGAACGGAAACTGGGGCGTGGATGCGACAGGCACCGGACCCGGCGGGATGCGCGCGGATATTGCCGGGCAGGTCAGCCAATCCGGTCGGATGGATATTGATATCAACGGGAGTGCGCCGCTGGGTCTTGCCAATGCGGCGATTGATCCACGCCGACTAAGCGGCACAGCGAATTTCGATCTTAGCGTGAACGGCCCACCCGCGCTTAGCTCTGTCAACGGACAGATCACTTTTGCCAACGGTCGTTTGTCAGCCCCCAGTCTGGCGCAAACCCTGACGGATATCGACGGACAAATCAGGCTCAGCAGCGGCAGTGCGCAGATCAATCTGCGCAGTCAGGTGCAGGGGGGTGGCGGTATCACGGCCAGCGGTCCGGTGTCGCTGTCCGGTGCATATCAGGCTGACATTCAGGTGCAGTTAGATGATGTTGTACTAAGCGATCCGAACCTTTACAGCACCAGCGTCGGCGGCAGCATCCGCTTGAACGGGCCGTTGCAAGGGGGCGCGCGGATCAGGGGGCGGTTGGAGCTTGGCGAAGCGAATATTCAGGTGCCGTCCTCCAGCATCAGCTCGCTTGGCGAACTACCGGATGTGGTGCATCTGAACGCAAGCGCAGCAGTGCGGCGCACCTTGCAAAGGGCTGATGCGGCAGGCGGCGGAAATGGCAGCTCTGGCGGCGGCGGTGGCGGCAGTAGCGCATTCCCGCTCGACATCGTGATCAACGCACCATCGCGTATTTTCATCCGTGGTCGCGGGCTGGATGCCGAACTGGGCGGGCGTCTGACAATCGGGGGCACCACGGCAGATGTGATCCCGGTCGGGCGGTTTGAATTGATCCGCGGGCGGATCGACATTTTGCAGCAGCGTTTCGAGCTGACCGAAGGTAGCGCCAGCCTGCAAGGCGATTTTGATCCCTATATCCGGCTGGTGGCGACGACCACCACAGATACCGGCACCGTTGTCAGTATTATTGTCGAGGGCCCGGCAGACGCGCCAGAGGTCCGGTTTGAATCCATACCGCAATTGCCGCAGGATGAGGTTCTCGCCCAGCTTATCTTTGGCCGCGATCTTGAAAGCATCAGCCCCTTGCAGGCCGTGCAGCTGGCAGCGGCGATCAGCACGCTCGCAGGACGTGGCGGCGGCGCAATCGACCGGCTGCGCGAAAATATCGGATTGGATGATTTCGACGTGACAACTGACGAGGAAGGCGCCGCTGCCGTTCGTGCCGGTAAATATCTGTCAGATAACGTCTATACCGATGTGACTGTGACCAGTGAGGGCAATACAGAGATCAACCTGAACCTTGATCTTACCCGCGAGATCACCGCCAAGGGCAGCGTTGATCAGGATGGGGCCACCAGTGTCGGCGTCTTTTTCGAGCGCGATTACTAATTTTTCGCCCCTAATCACATGTGTTTGGGGGTGTGCGATATTAGTCGCACATGATTATCTATATTAATTGTCGCGCAACTGGCGACAGTTGAAAGGCACCGCTTATGCGCATAAGCAAAGCGCTATATGTGCGCAAAATTTATACGCTTTCTAAGGCTTCACTATCTATTAGTTAGTTAACACCAATGCCTTAGTAGAGTTCGAATCGAAATTGTGTTTCCAGAATTTGGTGTGTTTTGCGTGTGTCGGCAGATTTAAGGTAGCCTAATGACGATCAGATCTTTCACCGGTTATTTGAATTCCGGTCTGTTTGGTGAAGAAAATCCCGGAAACGGCGACCAATTCAACCTCGCGAATCAATCGGCTCTTCTCGTGTTGTTAGAGGATGGCGACACTGACACACTGGCCCAAGGGGACCCCTCGCAAGAGAACTCCTCTGACCCGCAGGGCGACCAGATCGCATTCGTGCGCGATGCAAACGGCAATGTGCTGATCGATGGCTCTGAATTCTACCTTGAATCGATCATCATCGTCCGCGTGAATGGTCAGAACTTCACGGCTTATCACTTTGAGCAGGAAGGTGGCGGTGGACTTGATTTCACGATCTTTCCGCCAAACATGCCAGCCGGAACCGCGACGGTGCAGTCAGTCGATTTCACACCCAACCCGGATTCGGTACCCTATGCCTCAATCGGCTCCAGCGATGAGGTGGTTGATGACGGAATGTTCTCTAACCTGAACCTTGCCGATAATGACAATATCGTCGGTGGTGCCGGGAACGACGTGATCGACGGCGGCGCAGGCGACGATACGATTGATGGCGGCACAGGGACTGACACGCTGTATGGCGGGGCCGGGCAAGACACGATCAGCGGCGGTAGCGGCAGTGATGTCATCTATGGTGACAGCAGCACGGGTTCGACCAATTACGGCGATATTCCTGATCCGAATAGCGGTGGGGCGATTGATAACGACGATGACGTGAGCGATGGTTTCACGCTGAGCGATGGCACCACGGATGTCAATTTCAGCTTTGACGATTTGGGTCCAAATATCGGGGATTCGTCTTTCGTCTTCAATAACTCGGATCCGCAATATGATGAAGGCCTGAACAACGGTGCAGGCCGTGATGATGAAGCAATTAAGCTGATTGGTGACGGCGGTACGGCCGGTCAGGCAACGTCACAAACGACGATTAGGTTTTCTTCAAATAGCGCCAATTACAGTGACGCAGTCCAAAACGTTACCTTCCGCATCAATGACATAGACACAGCAACCTGGCGCGATGTCGTCACGATCCGTGCTTTTGATGCGAACGGAAATCCGGTGGTGGTTACACTGACGGGCACCGGTTCTATGACGCTCTCTGACACGGATGGGGTGGCCGGGGCCGATACGGCAACATCAAATGCGAATGCGATTAACGTGCTTCCGGGTGATGCGGCAGGTTCCCTTCTGGTCGAAATCGCCGGACCAGTCGCCACGATCGAAATCGAATATGGGAACCTTGGCAACGGGGCCCAGCGGATCGACTTGTCAGAGATTGATTTCCAAACGGTCCCGCTGACGGACGGACCGGGTTTCAACGACACGATCTCTGGCGGGGGCGGTGCCGACACTATCTATGGTGAACTGGGTGATGACACCATTGATGGGGGCTCAGGCGCAGATACGCTGTTTGGCGGCGTCGGCGATGACACGATCACCGGTGGCGCTGGCAATGATGCGATTATGGGCGGTGCCGATAACGATACGCTTGATGGCGGGTCGGGCACCGATACGATTTCCGGCGGTACCGGCGATGACACCATCCTGATCAGCAGCGGCACGGATACGATCTCTGGCGGGGAGGGGACCGATACATTCACCGCGCAGGGCGGCAGCTCGCTGACGAACGAAACCATCACCGTCACGATTGATGACGATGGCAATGGCACAATCAGCAAAACGAATGACGGTACAACGGATACGGTCACCAGCGTCGAAACCTTCATCGCGGATGAGGCAGCGGCAGAAAATGACCGGATCACGCTGACGGCGACAGACCTGACCGCAGAAGACGTGACAGGGGTGGACGATACCGCCACAGGGACATTCAACCCTTACAATGGTGGCGCGCCGATTGATTTTGGTGGGCCGGGTGAACCTACGCTCAGCGAATTGCTGGATGGCAGCTACGTGCGCCCTGATGGCAGTTCGGTCCCAACAGCGGGCGACTACACGATCAATGGCGGCGATGAGAGCGGCCAGATCGGGAACATCGCCTATCAGAACTTTGAGAATGTCGACTTTGCCATCGTCTGCTTTACCGACGGGACATTGATCGAAACGGACAGCGGGCTGCGCCCGGTGGAAGAGCTGCATGTCGACGATATCGTCGTGACGGCAGATCACGGCGCGCAACCAATCCGCTGGATCGGGCGCAAGCATCTGGATGCCGCAACGCTGGCCGCCAAACCCAACATGCAGCCGATCCGGATCAAGGCTGGGGCACTGGCTGAAAACATACCTCTGCGTGATCTTGTGGTCTCGCCCCAGCACCGGATTCTGGTCCGTTCCAAAATCGCGATCCGGATGTTCGAGGCCGAGGAAATCTTTGTCCCGGCCAAGCATCTGCTGGGTCTCGACGGGGTCGAGGTGGCAACCGACATGCGCGCTGTCACCTATGTTCACTTCATGTGCGACGATCATGAAATCGTCTCAGCCGAGGGCGCGCTGGCGGAAACGCTTTATACCGGAACCGAAGCGATGAAAGCGATGAGCGATGACGCGAGGGCCGAGATTGATATGCTGTTTGGGGACGCGCCCTATATGAACCGGCCATTGGCAAGGCCGACGCCCAAGGGGCGATTGGCTAAGCAGCTGGTCCAACGGCATGTAAAGAACGACAAAGCATTGTATTCGGCCAGCCTGTCCTGAAACCGCATCAGGCTGACCAAGGCGCAAGGTTGTCCCGGTCTGATCCGGGACCTCTGCCGCTATTCACGCTACGCGTTCACCGCCAGAACGCGCTCTGCCTCGTGATATGGGCAAGCGACCAGATGGCCACTGCCGATATCTTGCAAGACGGGGCGGCCTTCGGCGCAATCCCGGCGGGCCTTGGGGCAGCGGGTCCGGAACACACAGCCTGATGGCGGGGACAGGGGCGATGGCAGCTCTCCCTCCAGTATCGGGCGGGTGCGGGCGCGTTCCAGCACCGGATCGGGGATTGGAACGGACGAAATCAGCGCCTGACTGTAAGGATGCTCCGGCACAGTGGTCAGCGTATCGCTATCGGCTGTTTCCATGACGCGGCCCAGATACAGCACCAGCGTGCGGTCACTGATGTGTTTCACCACGCTCAGATCATGGGCGATAAAGATCATCGACAGCCCCATGTCCCGCTGCAGTTCCATCAGCAGGTTGATCACCTGCGCCTGCACCGACACATCCAGCGCCGACACCGGTTCATCACAGATCAGCAGTTTGGGCTGCAAGATCAGCGCGCGGGCAATACCGATCCGCTGACATTGACCGCCCGAAAACTCATGCGGATACCGGTTGATCAGGTTCGGCAATAGCCCCACCCGGTCCATCAGCGCACGCACGCGGGCCTTGACCTCTTTGCGTGGGGTGCGGGGTTCGTGGGTTACCAGAGGTTCGGCGATGATATCACCCACGGTCATGCGCGGGTTCAGCGCGGCCAGCGGATCTTGAAAGATCATCTGCACATCGCGGCGGTGAACACGGCGCTGGCGCGTGTCCATATTGGCCAGATCGGCCCCTTCAAACATGATATTCCCGCCAGCCGACGGCACGGTCCCGACAATCGCGCGGGCCAGCGTCGATTTGCCAGAGCCGGATTCACCAACGATGCCAAGGCATTCGCCCGGTGCCAGATCAAAAGACACCTCTGATACAGCGTGCAGCTTGCGCGGCGGTGTCCACGGCCAAGAACCGGGCCGCCGCACTTCAAAAGTAACCGATAGATCGCGAACAGAAAGAATAGACGACATTATACGACCTCCGCGACGGGCAGATGGCAGGCACGGCGCAAGTTGCCGATGCGTTCAAGTGCGGGCTTGTCGGTTGGACAATGGTCCATAACCTGTGCGCAACGTGGTGAAAACGGGCAACCTACCGGTAGTCGGGACATGTCCGGCGGCTCGCCCGAGATTGTCGCAAGCGTGTCTTCCGTCCGGTCCAGCCGGGGCACAGCCCGCAGCAACCCGGTCGTATAGGGGTGGGTGGCAGCGGCAAAGATGTCGTCGGTTGGGCCTTCTTCCATCACCTGACCACCATACATGACCAGCGTGCGGTCACAAAATCCGGCCACAACGCCAAGATCATGGGTGATCAGGATCACAGCGGTGCCGAAATCCTGCCGGATATCGGCCAGCACCTGCATGATCTGGGCCTGCACGGTCACATCCAGTGCGGTTGTCGGCTCATCCGCGATCAGCAGCCGTGGCTGGCAAAGCAGCGCCATTGCGATCATGATCCGCTGCCGCATCCCGCCGGAAAACTCATGTGGGAACATGGTGATACGGGCTTTGGCATCGGGGATGCGCACGGCATCCAGCATCCGGGCCGCTTCGTTCACCGCATCGCGCTTTGACATGCCTTTATGCAGCATCAGCACCTCGGCCATTTGATCGCTGACACGCAGATAGGGGTTCAGCGATGTCATCGGATCCTGAAAGATCATCGCAATTTCCTGACTGCGGATCTTGTTCAGGGCGCGGGGTTTCATTGTCAGCAGGTTGGTGCCGTCAAACCTGGCTTCGCCCGTCGCCCGACCGTTCTTGGCCAGTAGTCCCATCGCCGCAAAGGCGGTCTGGCTTTTGCCGGACCCGCTTTCGCCCACGATGGCAAGGGTTTCACCCTTATCGATGGCAAAGCTGACCCCGTTTACCGCGTTCACTTCACCGTCGCCGGTTTGAAAGGTGACGCGCAGATTGTCGATTTCCAAGAGGCTCATATCTTAGCGGTCCTTCGGATCAAGTGCATCGCGCAGCCCATCGCCGACAAAGAAGAAGGCAAAGATGGTGATGACGAAAAAGAAAATGGGAAAGCCGATCTGCCAGTAGAATCCGCGCTGCATTGTCGATGATCCTTCGTTGATCAGCGCGCCCAGCGATGTGGCCGGTTCCTGCACGCCCAGACCCAGAAAGCTGATGAAGCTTTCGAAAATGATCATCGTCGGGACAAGCAGCGTCGCATAGACAATCACGATCCCCAACAGATTGGGCACAATGTGGCGCAGGATGATCTTGATCGGATGCACGCCGATGGCATGGGCCATCTCGACGAATTCCTTGTTCTTGATGGTCAGTGTCTGACCGCGCGCAATCCGTGCCATATCAAGCCAGGAAATCAGGCCGATCCCCAGAAACAGCATGGAAATCGACCGGCCAAAGATCACCAGCATCAAAATCAGCACAAACATGAAAGGGATCGACATCAGCACGTCAACAATGCGCATCATAATCCCATCGGTGCGGCCCCCGAAATATCCGGCGGTCGCGCCGTAAAGCGTGCCGACGATCACAGCGACCAGCGCGCCGATCAGACCGACCAGCAGCGAAATTCGCGTGCCCATCACCGTGCGGGCGAACAGGTCGCGCCCGCTGGTATCGGTGCCAAAGTAATGCCCGGTTTCGATGCTTGGCACGCCTTTATAGGCATTCGCGCCCATCAGGGTGAAATCGACGTAATCGGGCGCATATTGCGCGATCAGATTGCCAAAGATTGAAAACAGCGCGACCCCAATCAAGAGGAAGAGCGAAACGAGAGCGGCCTTGTTTGCCAGAAACCGCTTGCGCGCATCCGCCCAGAGCGAGCGGCCCTGCACCTCTGCCACGGCCATCGCATCAGCGACGGATTCGACGGTTGCCTTGTTCGGTAGCATCGGGGGGTCCCCTTAGTAACGGATTTTCGGGTCGATCCACGCGTAAAGGATATCGACCAGAAGGTTGAACAGGATGGTCAGCGCACCGACCAAAATCGTGATCCCCATGATGACAGAGTAATCACGGTTGAACGCAGAATCGACGAAGAAGCGCCCAATCCCACCGGTGGAGAAATAGACATCAATCACGACAGAGCCGGTGATCATCCCCACAAAAGCTGGCCCCAGATAGGACAGTACTGGCAGCAGCGCTGGCTTCAGCGCGTGGCGCATGATCACCCGGCGCATTGGCAACCCCTTGGCCTTGGCCGTGCGGATGAAATTGGTGTTCAGCACTTCCAGCATCGACGACCGTGTGATCCGGGCAATTGACGCCATATAGGATGTAGATAGCGCAATGACCGGCATGATCAGATTTTCCCATTGGCCGCCATTCCAGCCACCGCCGGGCAACCAGCCAAGCCATAGGGTAAAGACCAACACCAGCAGCGGGGCCATCACAAAGTTCGGCAGCACCTGCGCACCAATGGAAATCCCCACCGACATGTAATCAAGCCAGCTGTTCTGACGTACCGCAGCGGCAATCCCCAGGCTCATCCCAAAGATAACGGCAACGGCAAAGGACCAGAACCCATAGGTCAGCGTGACCGGGAAACCCTGCGCGATGATGTCATTCACGCTGCGGTCTTTATACTGGAATGAAGGACCGAAATCGAACTGGGTCACAACGCCGACAACATAGTTGACGATCTGCTTCCAGAATGGCTGATCCAGCCCGTATTTGGCTTCGATGTTGCGCAACACTTCGGGCGGCAACGGGCGCTCAGAGTTGAACGGGCCGCCGGGGGCGGCATACATCAGGATGAAAGACAGGACGACCAGTATCAATAGGGTCGGGATAGCCACGGCTAAGCGGCGGGCGACAAAGCTGAACATGGGGCAGGGGTCCACAATTCGAGAGCGGAAAAAAGCAAACCGCGCCCCCATGTCTCAGGGGGCGCGGCAGATCACATCGCGTGATTACTCAGCGACTTTGTACAGATTGCGCGAGTACCAGTTCTGCTCGAAGTTCTCATAGGGCCAGCCCTTGAGGTTTTCGGCGAACATATCAACAGCAGCATAGTGATAGATCGGAATGATCGGCGTATCCTGCGCGATAAATTCCTCAACCCGGTCATAGTTGGCCTGTGGGTTGTCGGATGTTTTGGCTTCGGCCAGCAGGGCGTCAACTTCTTCGTTCACGTATTTGCTGTCGTTATAGCCGGATGACGACTGCATCAGGTCCAAGAATGTTGATGCCTCATTATAATCCGCACACCAACCGCCACGGGCGACGTCGAAATCGCCGTTGCCGCGTGCTTCAAGGAAGGTCTGCCATTCCTGATTGGCCAATGTGGTTTCAACGCCAAGAGTCTGTTTCCACATCTGGCTGATCGCAATCGCAACGGCCTTATGGGATTCATTGGTGTTATAAACCAGATCAATGGTCAGCGGATTGTCAGAGCCATAGCCAGCCTCGGCCAGCAGTTCCTGCGCCTTTGCGTTCCGCTCTTCCTGGGTCATTGACGCCATTGGAATGTCTGGTGTTTCAAACCCGGCAGTGGCCCAATGGGTGAATGTATACGCAGGTTCCTGACCACCAGCCAGCACCGCATCTACGATGATATCGCGGTCAACGGCAAGGCTCAGCGCTTTGCGGACATTGGGGTCTTGCAGTTCTTCCGGTGCGGTATCACGCAGGTTGAACATATAGTAATAGGAACATGCGTTAGGCACGGAAACAGCTTGGTTCGGATACTGTTCTTTCAGGCTGGGGAACTGACCTGCGGGCACATCCGTCATATCCAGCTCGCCGGCCAGATAACGGGTCAGGGCAACGTTTTCGTCAGTCACGACCAGCTTCACGACTTTTTCGATGATCGTCGCGTCATTGTTCCAATACATTTCGTTGCGTTCCTGCACGAGCCGCTCCTGCGGGACGAACTCTGTCAGGATATAAGCACCGTTCGACACGATATTTTCAGGCAGTGTCCAGTCATTGCCGAATTCTTCGACCGTGGCTTGGTGCACGGGGAAGGTCGTGCCGTGTGTCACCATTTGCGGGAAATATGGCAGGGGCTGCGACAAACGCACTTCAAGCGTTGTGTCGTCAATGGCTGTCACGCCCAGCTCTGCTGGCGCGACATCACCGGCGATCACTTCGCTGGCGTTTTCGATCGACATCAGCTCGATATACCACGCATAGGGGGAACCAAGCGCAGGTGTCGCCGCACGTTTCCAAGCGTATTCGAAATCGCCTGCAGTGACGGGGTCGCCGTTCGACCATTTGGCGTTGTCGCGCAGTGTGAAAGTGTAAACGAGACCGTCATCGCTGGCCTCATACCCGGTTGCGACACCTGGCACCAAGTTGCCGTCGGCGTCTTGGTTCATCAAACCTTCAAACAAATCGCGTACAACACCAGCGCCATCGACGTCTTCGACAAGGCCGGGATCATAAGACGGGCTTTCATCGCCCACGCGGTATGTAAAGGTCTGGTCGCTGGCAAGCGTTTCACCGGTAACCGGGTGGGTGTCCGCAAATGCGGCACCGCTTGCGGCGATCAGCACCGCTGCTGTCGTCGCCAGCATTTTTGTTTTCAATGTCATGAATGTCTCCCTAATTCGACACCGTTGGCCGGTGGCATTTTCAATTTTGTCGCGCGCTGGTTGCACGGATGGACGTATCTTTTGATTAGTTAAGGGAAATGGCAAGATCAATCAGCCTATGACGCGGGGGTATTCACGAATAAACCCCATCACCGGGTGTTTTGCGCAAGATGTGTATATATTTGGGGATAAAGGCGAAATCATCTGACTTTGCACCCGGATGCCCAAATGGTCAGCATCTGCTTTTGATTCGTTCAGTTTGGATTTAATCTGGCGACACGTTACGGCAGTGCTACAATAGCGTGTATGTTGGGGACGACGACAAATGGCTGACCTTACTCTTGAAAACCGTGACGGCCTGCCGGATGCGCTGCGCGTATTAATCGACGAATACCCGCGCGAGGGCTGGGAAAAGGATCCCGGCTTTAACGATCTCATCCAGTTCTGGCTTGACCGGCATCTGATGTTTCGGCGGCTATTGACGAAAATGCGTTCTGGCACCGAGTCCGTAATTGATCGCAAAATCAGCAATGATAAATTCAGCGCGATGGTGTCGCGCTATGGCGGAATGTTCGTCAACGGGCTGCATGAACATCACACGATCGAAGATACCTATTACTTTCCGAAATTGTCGCAATATGACAAGCGTATCAGCCGGGGTTTCGATATTCTGGATAAAGACCACCACGCTTTGGATGTGCATTTGGGGACATTTGTTGAACATGCCAATGCAGTGATCACCCGTCGCGATGATGCCGCCGCCATGCACGAAGCGGCGGGGGCGTTTCATTCGCAACTGTCTGGGCTGGAAGGTTTTATCAACCGGCACCTGCTGGATGAAGAGGACCTGATCGTGCCCGTTATCCTGCGTTACGGCGCGGCCGGTCTGGGCTGATCAGCGCAGCCTGAAAGACGCAGAATCCCCTGCGCCCCGGTCAACGGTAAAGCGCATTCTGTCATTGCCTTCGACCTCCACCAGCTGACAGTTATAGGGGATCGGATCACCGCCCCAGCTCATTTCGCGGCAAAAATACCCGTCCTGCCAGCTCCAGCTGCCGGTCACGTCCCAGCCGACCGCACGGCCTTGGATCTGGCCGTTGCCAAGGACGTTCAATTTGATCCCATAGAAAAAATTGCGTAGCTCCCGGTTCTCGACCAGCGACAGGAATGTGCTTTGATCCGTTACCGGCACATAGTCGTCAGCCAGTGACGGTGTCGCGGTCAGCACAAAGGAAAGCGTCAGGATCAATCGTTTCATCGGGCACCTCGTTAAGCAAAGTACCCTTTCTACGGTGCAAGTGGCGGGTTGGTTCACCCGCGCCGGTTTTCAAAGTCCAAGCACATCCATCATATCATATTCTCCCGGGGATTTATCCTGCCCCCAAAGCGCGGCCTTCAGCGCCCCACGGCAAAAGATCGCCCGATCCGTGGCGAGATGGCGTAGCACAATCCTTTCGCCGGGGGCTGCGAACAGCACATCATGTTCGCCCACAATATCGCCACCACGGATCGCGCTGAACCCGATATCGCCGCGTTTGCGGGCCCCGGTGATCCCATCGCGGCCCCGGTCGCTGACGTCCGTCAAATCAACGCCGCGCCCCTCGGCGGCGGCCTCACCCAGCATCAGCGCGGTGCCTGATGGTGCATCAACCTTGTGATGGTGGTGGGCTTCGATCACTTCGATGTCGAAATCTTCATCCAGTGCCGCCGCGACCTTTTTTGTCAGCTGCACAAGCAGGTTAACCCCTAACGACATATTGCCCGCCCTGACAATCACCGCATGGCGGGCCGCCGCGTTGATCGCTTTCAGATCATCATCGGACAGGCCGGTCGTGCCAATCACATGCACCGCGCGGGCCTGTGCGGCAAGCTCTGCAAACCCCACGGTCGCCGCCGGTGCAGTGAAATCAATCACGGCCTGAGCTTTGGCAAATGCCGCAACCGCATCATCCGTAACGGCCACCCCGGCGGGCTGGCCGCCCATCATCGTGCCAACATCCTGCCCGACCCAATCATGCCCCTCGCGTTCCAGAACGCCCACAAGACGGCATTTATCCGACGCCAGCACAGCCTTGGTCAGCATTTGCCCCATCCTGCCGGAGCCGCCGGTAATCACGATGCCTGGTAAGTCGGTCATGGGTCGTCCCTTCGTTTACTCAGGCTGTTCTTAGCCGGGCAGGACGCAATGCGCAAAGCCTTGCTTGGCATCGCGCGCGCGAAGGACTACATGGAACATATGGCTAAGAACGCAAATCGTGACGGCAAGGCCCCGACGCAGCGCATGCTGCGTGTCGGGGAACAGTTCCGCCGTATCCTGTCCGAAGTTTTGCAACGCGGTGACGTGCATGACGAAGAATTGTCGCGCATGTCGATCACCGTGGGCGAGGTCCGGATGACCTCTGACCTGCGGATCGCGACGGCCTTTGTGCTGCCGCTTGGCGGGCAAGGCAAACAAGAGGCGCTGGAGGCACTGCGCCGCAACCGCCACGAAATCCGCCATCTGGTGGTGAAAGGGGGCTCTATGAAATACGCCCCCGAACTGCGTTTTGAAATTGACGGCACGTTTGACCAGATGGACGCCACCCGCGCGATCCTGTCAGAGGATCACGTGCGTCAGGACCTTGACGACTGATGCGGTGGGTTGTGTTGGCTGGCCTGCTTGCCGGCCCTGCCCACGCCGTCGCCTGCGAAGACTTCAGCTATCAGGGGCGCAGCTACACATCCTGCACAGTTGATGTCGCGGCAGAAGACCTGCGGCTTTTCCTGCATGATGGCAGCGGTGATGTGCTGGGCAGTTTCAGCGCGATTGAAGATCTGCCCGATGTCGACAAGCTTAGCTTTGCGATGAATGCCGGGATGTACCACGAAGACCGGTCTCCGGTCGGGCATTATATCGAAAACGGGCAAGAGGCGATGCGCGTCATCACCAACGCCGGCCCCGGTAACTTTGGCTTGCTGCCCAATGGTGTGTTCTGTGTGAACGATCAGACCGCACAGGTTTACGAAACACTGGATTACGATGCGAAGCGGCCCATGTGCCGGGATGCAACGCAATCCGGCCCGATGCTGGTGATCGACGGTGCGCTGCATCCGCGATTCTTGCCCGACAGCACATCGCGGAACATTCGGAACGGCGTCGGAACCACGTCGGACGGTAGTACGGCAATTTTCGTGATCTCAAACGAAGCAGTCACATTCCACGAATTTGGCAGCGTCTTTCGCGATCACCTGAAACTGCCCAATGCGCTTTATTTCGACGGAAAGATATCGCGCCTTTACGCCTCGGCGCTGGGGCGGTCCGATTTCGGGTTCCAGCTGGGACCGATTGTTGGGGTCGTCAACCCGGCAGATTAATCCGCGGCAGCGCGTGCTGCGATCTCTGCGACATCTGCGCTGGTCGGCAAATGCGCGACCTGATCCAGATCGACCCAAGTGGCATCCTGCACATCATCATCCGCCTGCGGTGTGCCCGATTGATAGGTGCAAAGCACGACCGCCAGCAGGAAGTGATATTTCAGCGCGCCGTCTTCGTGGATGATGATATCCAGATTGGTCAGATATTTTTCAGGGCGGGCCCGCACGCCGGTTTCTTCGGCCAGCTCGCGGGCCGCCGCATCAAGCGCGCTTTCGCCCCAGTTCACATGGCCACCCGGAAACCCCCACAGGCCGGCATCGGGTTCATTTTTGCGCTGCACCAGCAAAACGCGGCCCTGATGGATCACAACGGCAATGGCGGCAAGTTTCGGATAGCTCATCCACAAGACGCTAAAAGCGATGTCTGAAATGGTAAAGCGTCATTCCCCCTTGGCCTTTTGCAGATGGGCGCACATATATGTGCTCAACCGAGATGAGGAGAGAAGACATGCTGGAATTGGGTGCTGGTCAGAATGCCGCTGCCGATCTGATCAAGGATGGCACCGATGGCAGCTTTGGCCCCGATGTTATCGAAGCGTCAAAGAGTGTTCCTGTTATCGTTGATTTCTGGGCGAAATGGTGCGGCCCGTGCAAAACACTTGGCCCCGCAATCGAAGCCGCGGTGACCAAGGCCGGGGGCCGGGTCAAGCTGGTCAAGATCGACGTGGACGCCAACCAGATTTATGCGGGTCAGTTGCAGGTGCAATCGATCCCGACGGTCTATGCCTTTTGGCAGGGGCAGCCCGTGGATGGGTTTCAGGGTGCGCTTCCGCCGTCCGAAATTAACGCTTTTGTTGAAAAAATCGCAGCGCTGGGTGGCGACGCCGAAGATGACGGCCTGTCCGCCGCAATTGAAGCGGCCGATCAAATGCTGGCCGAAGGGGCTGCTGCTGACGCGGCTGAAACCTTTGCCGCGATCCTGCAAGAAGACCCGAACAATGCAGCCGCCTACGCTGGTCTGGTCCGGTCCTATCTGGCGCTTGACGATGTCGATCAGGCCGAAGCAATCCTGAACGGTGCCCCCGCCGAAATCTCGACCGATCCGCTGCTGGAAGCGGTGCACGCACAGATCACACTCGCACGTGAAGCGGCGAATGCTGGTCCTGTGGCTGAACTTCAGGAAAAAGTCACGGCAGAGCCTGACAATCTGCAAACACGTTTTGATCTGGCCGTGGCGCTGCATGCAAATGGCAAAGTCGAAGACGCAGTGTCCGAACTGCTAGAGATTTTCCGGCGGGACCGCGAATGGAATGAGGGTGCGGCGAAAACGCAGCTGTTCAAGATCTTTGATGCGCGAGAAGCGAATGATCCGATTGTTCTGAACGGTCGGCGGAAACTCTCTTCACTTATATTTGCCTGACACAGCCTTCGGCCTATGTAGCGAAACATGATATCGCCAACCGATTTGCCAGACATCATTCCGGTGTTTCCCCTGCCGGGGGCGCTGCTTTTGCCGCGTTCTCGACTGCCGCTGCATTTGTTCGAGCCTCGCTATCTGGCGATGCTTGACGATGTGCTGAAAACGTCCAACCGCCTGATCGGGATGGTGCAACCTTACGAAGGGCCGGATGCGACAGACCGGTTGCACGTCATCGGCTGCGCGGGCAAGCTGACCGCGTTTTCGGAAACCGAAGACGGGCGCTATATGGTCACGCTTTCCGGCGCGTCACGCTTTCGCATTCTGGAAGAGGTGGAAGGCTTCACACCCTATCGGCGCTGCAAGGTCAGCTGGGATGGTTTTTCACGCGATCTGGGCGCGACAGAGAAAGATCCTGATTTCGACCGGGATACGTTCATGGATGCGCTGGGCCGGTTTCTGTCAGACAAAGGATTGTCCACCGACTGGGAAAGCCTGAGCGAGGCAGACGATGAATTGCTGATCAATTCGCTGTCGATGCTCTGCCCCTTTGACCCCGAAGATAAGCAGGCCTTGCTTGAGGCTCCGTCGCTGGCGACCCGGCGCGAAACCCTGCTGACATTGATAGAGTTTGCCCTGCGCGGCGGTAATAGCGAAGAGACGATGCAATGAGCGAAACAGAATTCGACCCTAAAATGCTAGAAGCGCTGGTCTGCCCGCAATCACAAGCAACGCTGCGCTATGATGCGGACCGTCAGGAACTGGTCTCGGACCAAGCAAACCTGGCTTTTCCGATCCGCAACGGCATTCCGGTCATGCTGGTGGATGAAGCGCGGGTGCTCGACTGATCCGCAGTTGGGGTGGACCTCTGGGTCGTTTGCGGGGTGTCCATCCTAATGGTGAACTCGCAATGCTTTAATCCTCAACCTTCCCGCGCAGCGCCTTCACTTCTCCACGTGCTTTCTTTCCTTCAAGCCGCCGTCTGACCGATCCCTTCGTCGGGCGCGTTGCGATCCGGCGTTTAGGCTTTTCGCAGGCCTTGCGGATCAACTCTGCCAGACGATCACGCGCGATTTCCCGGTTGCGGGCTTGACTGCGCGTCTCCTGCACAAAAATCACTAGCGCCCCATCCACCGTCCAGCGCCGCCCCGCCAGCCGTTGCAGCCGCCGCTTGACCGGCTCTGGCAGATGGGGGGAACGTGCGGCTTCGAACCGCAGTTCAACCGCCGTCGACACTTTGTTCACATTCTGCCCGCCGGGGCCGGATGAGCGGGTAAAGCTCTCTGTCAGCTCCCAATCGGCGATCTCGATCTGTTCGTTAATTTTCACGATGCTCACCGCGCTAAAGGGTCCGATACAAGTCCGACGCATATCCGACGCGCTGCCGACCGTCAAAATTCAATGAAATGATGCGCGCTTTAACCAGTTGTTTATC
Source organism: Loktanella agnita (assembly GCF_046640325.1). NCBI lineage: Bacteria > Pseudomonadati > Pseudomonadota > Alphaproteobacteria > Rhodobacterales > Roseobacteraceae > Loktanella > Loktanella agnita. The sequence goes on from NZ_JBJMBF010000010.1 coordinate 159,087, forward strand.
AAAAGCATGCCAGCAAGACTGCGGTCGATCCGCAACGGCATTCCGCTGAAATGATCGGTATACAACTGCATACATTGAAAGGGATTCGGACAGTCCTTATGTACAAAGACACATCATAAAGGATTTTCGCGATGCCCATCGAAGATATGTTTGCCGAGTTTCTGGGTCAGAATGTTGTTTATCTACTGCTGGCCGTATTTATTATCATCTGCGTTCTGGCTGGCGTGCGGATTGTACCGCAATCCGAAAAATACGTGGTCGAACGGCTAGGCCGGTTGCGCGCGGTGCTGGGACCGGGGATCAATTTTATCGTGCCGTTTCTGGACAGAGTGCGGCATCAGGTGTCGATCTTGGAACGTCAGCTACCGTCGATGACACAGGATGCGATTACCTCTGACAACGTGCTGGTGCAGGTCGAAACATCGGTTTTCTACCGGATCATCGAGCCGGAAAAAACAGTCTACCGCATTCGCGATGTGGATGGGGCCATTTCAACCACCGTGGCCGGGATCGTCCGGTCTGAAATCGGCCGGATGGAACTGGATCAGGTGCAGGCGAACCGGGCCAATCTGATTGACGCGGTCCGCGAACAGGTCGCTGAGCAGGTCAATGACTGGGGGATCGAAGTGACGCGCGCTGAAATCCTTGACGTGAACCTTGACCAAGCGACACGCGCCGCGATGCTACAACAGTTGAACGCCGAACGTGCCCGCCGCGCCCATGTGACAGAGGCCGAGGGCCAGAAACGTGCGGTCGAATTGCAGGCCGATGCCCAGCTTTACGCGGCCGAGCAGGAGGCCAAGGCGCGCCGGATCACCGCCGACGCCGAAGCCTATGCAACACAGGTGGTCGCGGTGGCGATTGCCGAAAACGGTCTGGAAGCCGCGCAATACCAGGTCGCTCTGAAACAGGTTGAGGCGCTGAACAAGCTGGGATCAGGGCAGGGCAATCAGACTGTCGTGCTGCCTGCGAATGCAATCGACGCCTTTGGCGATGCCTTCAAAATGTTGAAAGGAAGAGGATAATGACACTCTGGACAGAATGGTGGGTATGGATGTCGGCGGCGCTGGTGCTTGCCACGTTAGAGGTAATGGTGCCCGGCTACATCTTCCTTGGCTTCGCGATGGGGGCTGCGGTTCTGGGGCTGCTGATGCTATTCGGCATCACGCTCAAAGGGCTGGCCGTCACGCTGGTGATCTTTGCGGTCTTGTCCATGTTTTCCTACGTTATCCTGCGCAAGGCGCTTGGGTTGCGCACCGGGCAGGTGAAAATCTGGGACACCGACATCAACGACTGATCCTCAACAAAAAAATGCCCGGACATCGTTAGATGCCGGGCAGTACAGATCAGCCAGGTTTCACAACGCCTAAGACAGGGGGAGGAGCGTTGCAGGCTTAGATCCGTTACGAGGGAAAAAGACGAAGTGATTAGCCGACTGGTGTGTCAGACATCTGCAATGCACGTGTGTGCATGCGTTTCACGACTATGGATGTATCCATGTCATGCGGACCAGCAATTTCGCAGGGATAACGAAAAGTCCGTCCGAAACGTTCAATATCCACAGATGCTTTGTAAACGCCTTTGTCAGCATTGTAACGCAGATTTCTGATATCCATGGGATAGTCTCCTTCGCCATTGTCAACGAGAAAATGCGCGGCGAGCGGATTGGTTCCCAAATTGTTTAAATTTTATTGATTGGGCTGAACGGCTTGGGGTGACGCCAGCTCTGACAAGACGCTGTTTGCGGCCGCTTTCGGGTCCGCCGCACGCCAGATCGGACGACCGACCACCACGTGATCCGCGCCACTGGCAATCGCCTGCGCCGGGGTCATCACCCGTTTCTGATCGCCCAGATCAGACCCTGCCGGGCGGACGCCGGGGGTAACGATCAGCTTGCCCGCCGCCTCGGGCAGGGCGCGGATCAAAACCGCTTCATGCGGGGAGCAGATCACCCCGTCGGCCCCATTCGCCAAGGCAATGCCTGCGCGTTCCTGAACCAGATCGGTCAGATCGCCAGCCTTGATGCAAGACGCATCCAGATCATCGCGGTCCAGCGAGGTCAGGATTGTCACCGCAAGGATTTTCATATCAGAGCTGCCCGCCCCATCACGGGCGGCGCGCACCACATGAGGGTCGCCATGCACGGTCAGAAAATCCAGATCAAACTGCGCCATGCCGCGCACGGCGGCTTCGACCGTGGCACCAATGTCAAAGAATTTCATGTCCAGAAAGATACGCTTGCCGTGTTCCTGCTTCAGCTCATTGGCCAGCGCCAGCCCGCCCCCGGTCAGCATACCCAGCCCAATTTTGTAAAACCCTACGCTGTTGCCAAGTGTTTTGGCCAGTTCCAGCCCGTCAAGGACATTGGGAACATCCATCGCTACGATCAGGCGGTCATCTGACATGGTATATCCTTTTGCGTGGTCGGGCGTGGTCTAAACCTCTGCCAGCCAGCACGCAAATAAAAAGGCGCAGCCGTTCCCGACTACGCCTTTCCCGCCAATTGCCAAACAGGGGAAGTCCATCCAGCATCTTACGGCGTGTGAGTGGTGATCTTTTTCTTATTGGGAAACAGCGAAACTTTAAAACAACTGGTAATACTAACGACAGATCGCACTCTTTAATACTGATCAAACCCGATAACAGCAGCTTCCATAGACGTGGACATAACTTCAAAGCGCTTTGGGTCATATGGTGAAAAACCTTACCTTTCCTTCAAAATCGGAATGCAACGCACAAGACTTGCAGTCGCGCCCCAGCGACCCCATCTGATAACCGAGGCCCGATCCGGGCATGTGCCGCACAGCGGGCATGCCACACCGCGGGCGCTTAACAAAGGAGAGACCCATGAACTTAGACAAGTTCACAGAGCGGTCGCGCGGCTTCATTCAGGCCGCACAGACGATCGCAATGCGCGAAAACCACCAGCGTTTCGCACCTGAACACCTGCTCAAAGCATTGATGGATGATGAGGAAGGGCTGGCGTCCAACCTGATCTCGCGTGCTGGCGGTGATCCCGCCGCTGTGACAGGCACGGTCGAGGCCGCGCTGGCCAAACTGCCGAAAGTCACAGGTGACGCGGCGCAAGTCTACCTCGACAATCTCACCGCGAAGGTGGTGGACGAGGCTGAACAGATTGCCAAGAAAGCTGGCGACAGCTTTGTCCCTGTGGAACGGCTGCTGACCGCCCTTGCCGTGGTGAAATCCAAGGCCAAGGATGCGTTGGATGCCGGCGGCATCACGGCGCAAAAGCTGAACGCCGCGATCAACGACATCCGCAAAGGCCGCACCGCTGACAGCGCCACCGCCGAAGACAGCTTCGAAGCGCTGGCCAAATATGCCCGCGACCTGACCGAGGCCGCTGAAAAAGGCAAGATCGACCCGATCATTGGCCGGGATGAGGAAATCCGCCGCGCTATGCAGGTGCTTTCACGCCGGACCAAGAATAATCCGGTACTGATCGGGGAACCCGGCGTTGGGAAAACCGCGATTGCCGAAGGGCTTGCCCTGCGCATCATTGACGGCGATGTGCCGGAATCCTTGCGCAACAAAAAGCTGATGGCGCTTGATATGGGCGCGCTGATCGCCGGGGCGAAATACCGGGGCGAATTCGAAGAGCGTCTGAAATCAGTGCTCAAGGAAATCGAAACCGCAGCGGGCGAAATCATCCTGTTCATCGATGAAATGCACACGCTGGTTGGCGCGGGCAAATCCGATGGGGCAATGGACGCTGCCAACCTGATCAAACCTGCGCTTGCGCGGGGGGAACTGCATTGCGTCGGCGCCACCACCCTGAATGAATACCGCAAATATGTGGAAAAGGATGCAGCACTGGCCCGGCGGTTCCAGCCGATCATGGTCGAAGAACCCACCGTCACCGATACGGTCAGCATCCTGCGCGGGATCAAGGAAAAATACGAATTGCACCACGGTGTGCGGATCGCCGATGCGGCATTGGTGGCCGCTGCGACCCTGTCGCACCGCTATATCACCGACCGTTTTCTGCCCGATAAAGCCATCGACCTGATGGACGAGGCCGCCAGCCGCCTGCGGATGGAGGTGGACAGCAAACCTGAAGAGCTTGACGCGCTCGACCGCCAGATCCTGCAATTGCAGATCGAGGCCGAGGCGCTGAAGAAAGAGGATGACAAAGCCTCTGGCGACCGGCTTGAACGGCTGGAAAAGGAACTGTCCGACCTGCAAGAACGCGCATCAGAAATGACCGCGAAATGGCAGGCCGAACGCGACAAGCTGGAAAGCACGCGCGAGGTGAAAGAACGGCTTGACCGGGCGCGCGCCGATCTGGATATCGCCAAGCGCGAAGGCAATCTGGCAAAAGCGGGGGAGCTGTCCTACGGCGTCATCCCCGAGCTGGAACGCAAACTGGCCGATGCCGAAGCCAATGATGAGCTGATGGTCGAAGAGGCGGTGCGCCCCGAACAGATCGCCGAAGTGGTCGAACGCTGGACCGGCATCCCGACAAGCAAGATGCTAGAGGGCGAGCGTGACAAGCTGCTGCGCATGGAAGAAGAGCTGGGCAAGCGGGTCATCGGTCAGAAATCGGCGGTCAAGGCGGTGGCCAACGCGGTGCGCCGCGCGCGTGCCGGGCTGAACGACGAAAACCGCCCGCTTGGCTCGTTCCTCTTTCTTGGGCCAACCGGCGTGGGGAAAACCGAACTGACCAAAGCCGTCGCTGACTACCTGTTCGACGATGACAGCGCGATGGTCCGTATCGACATGTCCGAGTTCATGGAAAAACACGCTGTCGCCCGGCTGATTGGCGCGCCTCCGGGCTATGTCGGCTATGACGAAGGTGGCGTGCTGACCGAAGCTGTGCGGCGCAGACCCTATCAGGTTGTGCTGTTTGATGAGGTCGAAAAAGCGCACCCGGATGTGTTCAACGTGCTGTTGCAGGTGCTTGATGACGGTGTGCTGACCGATGGTCAGGGGCGGACGGTCGATTTCAAGCAGACGCTGATCATCCTGACATCGAACCTCGGGGCGCAGGCGCTCAGCCAATTGCCCGATGGGGCCGATGCCAGCGACGCCAAGCGTGATGTGATGGATGCCGTGCGGGCCCACTTCCGGCCAGAGTTCCTGAACCGGCTGGATGAGACGATCATCTTTGACCGTCTGGCGCGCGGCGATATGGCGGGGATTGTGTCGATCCAGCTGGGGCGTTTGGAAAAACGGCTTGCCGGGCGCAACATTCACATCGACCTGGACGATGCCGCGCTGGCTTGGCTGGCCGAGGAAGGCTACGACCCTGTCTTTGGCGCGCGCCCGCTAAAACGGGTGATCCAACGGGCGCTGCAAGACCAACTGGCCGAGATGATCCTCGCCGGGGACGTCATGGATGGGGACACCATCCGGGTCAGCGCCGGCACCGAGGGGCTGATCGTCGGCGACAGGCTGTCAGCGTCAAACCGGCCAAGACCGGGCGACGCGGTCGTGCACTAAATCCAAGGGCGCCTGCGGGCGCCCTTTTCCGTGCGGTTGCTTGGTATTGCTGCACACCAAGGTCTGCTTGGAGCCCATACCGACCTCGTTGACTTGAACCGCCTTGTCGAAAACGGTACATTGAAGAAGCGCAACAGGAGAATGAGCATACGATGCAATGCCAAGGGGTCCCTGATAAAGTACTTCAGGCATTGAAGCGATTTTCAGTAGACGAACGGTTGTTAGAAAATCTCAACCCTAAGTCCCAAATTGTCACTGACCTAGGGATTTGGGGAGATGATTTCAGTGAATTCTACGAAATACTTAGCGAGATTTATGGCACTGAGTTTCTTGTTCCCGCAGAGTGCATACCTAGCGAATTTGCATGGACTAGAACCATAAAGGGATGGCTTCCGTTCAGAGACATGAAAAACGCTGTTACCGTGGCTTCACTCACGGTTACGGAACTTGATGAGATTATGCGGGGCTTGGCTCGGAGGCATAGGTTCATAATATGTAACTAAGTCCCGCACAGCCGACCTCTGCAGCATATCTTACTAGCTCCTCAAGGTATCGGAACGCGCAGGTTTTGCCGCAAAGGCTCAAACGAGCCGACGCCATTGCGCTTCCTATGGCAACAGAGCCGCATTGATCAGCTCTTGCCCATTCGCCCCGTGGATTGGGAAATCGCCCCAGTCCCGCCAGCGCTGAAATCGACAGGCTGGCTACCTCAAACGCGCGAAGGTCGGGGGACGCGGTGGTACATTCATTCGAAATGCTTTTAAGCCTTATGGAAAAGAGATTTAGAACACGTAGTACGGCAGGTTATGGATGTACTGATCCAATCCTGCGTTCGGGTCGGTGAAATGGAAGCTGCCGAATAAGATCACGCTCCCCTTGGCCGATGTGCCACGCGTTTTTTCGATGTAGGTCCGCCGGACAGATTGATGCCGTGTGGGGAAGCGCGCGGAACCGCCACCGACCCAATGGTCTGCACACCAAACATCAACGCCGGCCATCAACGCGTCGCCAATCAGCACAGCCAGCGGATGTGCGTCACAGTGGTATTGCTGTCGATAATACAGGGATAGGATTAATCTACGGACCTCGTCTTCATCCATTGGGTCGGTTGATATGGCGGCCTTGAGCCGATCGACATCAGCTTGCCAGCCTGTCGGGTATTCAACGAAAAGCCGCTTGACGTGACCAGCTTCAATCAATTCGTCGATAAAGTCGCGTGCATTCGGAGAGGTGTGGTCCTCACCGATCCCGATGGGGCCATCGAGAAGAAAATACTTCATGGAATCTTTGATCTGGATTTCGGGCATTGGTGGCTCCGCTGTAATGCGTGGTGTTGTGAAGACAACATGCGTACCGACCTGTTCTCGCGCGCACCGGCTGTCGCAACGGTTACGCGGCAGCCGCACAGAATATTCCCGAAGGTTTTGGATTTTTAAAGTAAGGTGAAGCTGGCACCGGGCAGCCCGTCGCACAAAGGGGCATGCAGATTTTCGATAGACACCGAACGATCCGTTAACCCGGCGCATTGTGCACTATGTTCCGATAAAAGTCCGACGTTTGTCCGACACGATACAGCGTTTGCAATCTGAGGATTTCGCCGTTTGTTAACGTCGCCATCGGCGCAGGCGATCAAAGGGCTTTAAGCATCAATCCCGCAATACTGACTTCTGCAATAAAGCACAGGCAAGCACTGCCTTTGGCAGGACCTCAAAGCAAAAAATCCCGACCATCTGGCCGGGATTTCATTTTTGTCACAATGAACACTTACATTGGCGGCATGATCACCTTGTCGATCACGTGGATCACACCGTTTGACGCTTCGATATCAGCGGCGGTCACATTGGCATCGTTCACCATCACGCCACCTTCGGTCATGATGGTCACATCAGCACTGTTCACTGTCGCGGCGGTCATATCGTTGCTCAGGTCCGTCGACATCACTTTGCCGGGGACCACGTGGTAGGTCAGGATTGCGGCAAGTGCTTCGGGGTCTGCCAGCAGCTTGTCGACTGTGCCAGCGGGCAATGCGGCGAACGCTTCGTCAGTCGGCGCGAAGACCGTAAACGGCCCATCGCCTTTCAGGGTGTCTACCAGCCCTGCTGCCTCAACCGCGGCGACTAGCGTTGTAAAGTTGCCTGCGTTTACCGCTGTATCCACAATATCTGCGGAATGACCGGCGGCAAAGGCGCCTGTGGTCATTGCGCTGCTGGCGGTCAGGGCAAGAAATGTTCTGCGTAGCATCTTTCGTCTCCCATTTTTGGTTGGGATGCCGTTTCGTGGCATCGGAGTTTCTACGCGCCGGACGTGACTCGGATCAGCACTTTCACCGCAAAGGCGAACACAACTCTGTGAAAACACGTGAGGATGCGCGGCATACAGAACATTTCAACGATCTGGCGGCATCGTGAGACACCTTTCAACGGCTTCACGATATGTACGTTGTAAATGAATGACCGGAGAAGAATATGGCATACCGCTGGATGAACAAGCTGACCCATGCTGACGTAACACCAAAGACCGCGTATCTGAACCGCCGCCAAATTCTGGCGGGCACGGCTGGGCTGGGGGCCATCGGGCTTGCCGGTGCGGCCCATGCCGATACGCTGGAACCCAACACATTGGAAGAAATCACCAGCTACAATAACTACTATGAATTCGGTACTGGCAAGGGCGATCCGGCGGCAAACGCGCATCAACTTGTCACCTCCCCTTGGTCGATAAAAGTGGACGGGCTTGTTGATAATCCGGGCGAATATAGCCTTGGCGATCTGCTTGACGGTTTGACCGTCGAAGAACGGATCTATCGCTTTCGCTGTGTAGAGGCGTGGTCAATGGTCGTCCCGTGGAACGGGATTGAGCTGGCAGATATCCTCAACAAGGTCGGGGTGCAGTCTGGCGCGAAATACGTGGCTTTTGAAACCGTGGTCCAGCCCGAGAACATGATCGGTGTGCAGCGCCGGGTGCTGGACTTCCCTTATGTAGAGGGGCTGCGCCTGGATGAAGCGACGCATCCGCTAACGATTCTGGCGACAGGTATATATGGAGAACCCATCGCCAATCAGAACGGCGCGCCAATCCGGTTGGTGGTGCCGTGGAAATACGGGTTCAAGTCGATCAAGTCGATTGTCCGCATCACCCTGCAGGAAAATGAGCCGCCGACCAGCTGGAACAAGTCCAATGCGCGTGAGTACGGGTTCTACAGTAACGTGAACCCCAATATCGATCACCCGCGCTGGAGCCAGGCAAGCGAACGCCGCATCGGCGGCGGGTTGTTCGCCCCGCGCATCGATACGCAGATGTTCAACGGCTATGACGAAGTTGCCAGCCTTTACGAAGGCATGGATCTGGCGGAGTTCTATTAAGCCGTGACCCCATCACAAGCGATCAACAGTGCGCTGCGGAAACTGCCAGCGTGGACTGTATATATAGTATGTGCGGTTTATGTCGCCTGGCAGTTCTGGCAGGCGTTGAACCAACTGGGCCCTTACCAGGTCGAACCGATCAATGTGTTGGAGCGGGCATATGGGGAACTGGGGCTGAAACTGCTGGTGCTGGGCCTGATGGTCACGCCGCTGCGGAAATGGACCGGGGTGAACCTTATCAAGTTTCGGCGGGCCATTGGTGTCAGCGCCTTCTTTCTGGTTTTTGCGCATTTCAGTGTCTGGGTGGTGTTGGATGTGCAGACAGCGGAACGTGTTTGGACTGAGATCGTCAAGCGGCCGTATGTAACAGTCGGGATGATGAGTTTCATCCTGCTGTTCCCGCTGGCGCTGACATCCAACAACCTGTCGCTGCGCAGACTGGGCCCGATCCGCTGGCGGCGCCTGCACAAGCTGACGTATCCCGCCGCGATTCTGGGGGCTGTGCATTACCTTTGGTTGGTGAAGGGTTTTCAGATTGAGCCGATCATCTATCTGGTCGTGATTCTGGCGCTGATTGCGACGCGCTACGTGTCCTTTGGTGGGAATCGACAAACCGCGTGAGGCGATTCCTTATATTTTTGGTGGTGGAATCGCTGTGACTCGCTACATTTTTTGTGTTGATGTTTGTGTTGAGCGCTAGATTTTGTGTTGAGTGTTTTTGTTTTGCCTAAGAATAATGCGTTGTTGGT